>NZ_RZOL01000156.1:0-13453 GCF_004022985.1 Mesorhizobium sp. M7A.F.Ca.ET.027.02.1.1
TCGAATCCTGCAAGCCGCGCCAGCTATCGGGCGGCCAAAAGCAGCGCATCGGCGTGGCGCGCGCCTTTGCCGGCGACGCCAAGGTGGTGGTGGCCGACGAGCCGGTGTCGGCGCTCGACGTTTCGGTGCAGGCGGCGGTGACCGAACTGCTGATGGACATCCAGCGCAAGAATAAGACGACAATGCTGTTCATCAGCCATGATCTGTCGGTCGTGCGCTACATCGCCGACCGCGTCGTGGTCATGTATCTCGGCTATATTGTCGAGCAAGGCACGACCGACCAGATCTTCGCGCCGCCCTACCATCCCTATACCGAGGCACTGCTGTCGGCGATCCCGATCGCTGACACCAGCGTGGTCAAGCGGCACATCGTGCTGGAGGGCGACATTCCCTCGGCGATGAACCCGCCGTCCGGCTGCCCGTTCCAGACCCGCTGCGGCTACAAGAAGCTGGTGCCTGATAATCTTTGCGAGACCAAGGTGCCACCGGTCAAGCATCTCGGCGACGGCCATATGAGCCTGTGCTGGCTCTCCGACGACGTGCTGGCCAAGATGGAGCCGGTGATCAAGTTCGACAAGGAACACGCCGCGCACGAAGGCGTGCCGGATGACGCGCCGCACGGCGATGGCCCCGGTTTTGCCGGCACGCCGCCAAAACGTCCGCGCGGCAAGACGGGCAGCGCGGCAGCCGATGCGGTGGGGCAGGCTGCCGAGGAGGCCGAAGCCGTTTCGAAAGCCCGCCGTCACGAGGTCCGCGACGAGGTTTCGGAAACCGGCCGTTCTCCAAAGCCGAGCAAGCCCAGGAAACCGAACTGACCGGCATCACGCAATTTCATATGCTGCGCCATGTGATGCGTGATGTTTGATGCTTGGAGGGAGGGCGAATTGTGAGAACGACACTTGCAATCGATGACGATGTCCTTCTTGCCGCCAAAGCTATGGCGCGGCAGCAGGATCGCAGTGTGGGCGAAGTCATTTCCGATCTGGTTCGCCGTTCGCTGCGTCCGCCGCAGGCGGGCGGTGAGCGTAACGGCATTCCCTTGCTTTCGTCGCGGCCCGGCGGGCCGATGGTCGATCTCGAAACGGTCAATGCGCTTCGCGACTAGCCGCGCTGGAACAGAGGATCTGGCAGGGTTGGGGATCTGTCGGCAGCAAGATGTCTTCCCTCGGTGGACCATCGCTGGCATTCGGGATTGGCTGGAGCCTCCCCAAACTTCGTCATCCTAGGGCGTAGCAGGAGCGAAGCTCCGTCGCGGAGACCCTGGGATCCATGCCGCGACCTCAGCCGAGGGCGCAGCGGAGCACAATTTCTGCCCGCGGCGGCGATTTGAAGTCGCGGCATGGATCCCTTGGGCTGCGGAGCAGCTCCAGGGGTCTGCGCTGCGTCGCTGCGCTCCTTGCTCCGCCCGTGGATGACGAAGCGATGAGCGTTTGCCGCTAGTCGGCAAGGCATGCCGTCCATCAGCGGGTGGTTGAAATGCTCATGCCCGGAATTAGTTCAATTGCCGCACTCGCTCAGTTGCTGCGCGTAGTCCCGCGCCATCTTGTCGGTGGCCCGGGCATAGCCCTGGACGCCGGCATCGCCCCGGTTGCCGCGGCCATAGGCGGTCCAGCCGAGATAATAGGCGAGATAGAGGTTGTAGGTGTCGTTGCGGGCGACGCCATACGTGCCTGCCGTTTTGGAGTGATACCAGCCGACAAAGTCGACGGCGTCGGCGAATTTCGTCCGCCGGGCCGCCCAGTTGCCGGTCTCGCGCTGATATTGCGACCAGGTGCCGTCCAGCGCCTGCGAAAAGCCGGTGGCCGACGAGACATGCTTCCAAGGAATGAAACCGAGCAGCTTGGTGCGCGGCGGCCTTGCATTGCTCTTGAAACCGGATTCCTTGCGGACCGTCGCCATCAGCACGGGAACGGGGATGCCGTATTTCTGCTGTGTGCGCTCGGCGGCCGACTGCCAGTTGTCGAACCAGCCGTCATTCTGGTCGAAGACGGCACAGACATTGTTGATGTGGCTGGGCGGCGTGGCGCAGGCCGAAAGCGCCAGCAGCACGCAAACCGCACCAATTTTACTAAAACTCGAACTACGCATTGGCGCAGCAATAGGCCGAAATCATAAAGGGAATCTTGCAGCGTCCGTTAACGCTTCGCCCAAGCAGTCGCTTGAGGGATTTGTGTCAGCAATCCGACGTATTTCGTCGCTTTCTCTAAATAGATATTACAGAAATGCCGCCGTGGCTAAAATCACGCCCGCAAACGGCGTATTTCTGACAGCTTGCCCGGTTTGCCGGGGCTTTGATGCCGGGCATGAACGAACCAAGACGCAAACGCGGCGCCGAGCGCACCAGCAACAGGGGCCCGTCGGCCATCCCGCAACTGCCGCTCAGGCGGGTGACAAATCCCTATCCGCCAATGGCCATGCTGTCGCCCGACCAGATCGAGCAGATCCACCAGGCGTCGATGCACATATTGGAGAATTTCGGCATCGAAGTGATGAGCCCGCGGGCGCTGTCGCTGTTCGAGAAGGCTGGCGCCAGGGTCGATCATGCATCGGCGAATGTCCGCATCGATCGCGGCCTGATCGAAGACGTGCTGAAGACCACGCAGTCCAGCTATGTGTTGACGCCGCGCAATCCGGCCAACGCCATCCATCTCGGCGGCAACACCATCAATTTCACGCTGGTTGCCGGGCCGCCGAATGTGCACGATATGGAGCGCGGCCGCCGTGCCGGCAATTTGCGCGACTATTCGGATCTGACCCGGTTGGCGCAGCATTTCAACTGCATCCACATGCTCGGCAACCAGGTCTGCGCACCGGTGGAGCTGCCGGCAAACTCCCGCCATCTCGACACCTACTTCACCAATCTGACGCTGACAGACAAGAGTTTCCATGTCTCGGCGATCGGCCGGGGCAGGGCGCTGGACGGCATCGAGATGATGGCGATTTCGCGTGGGCTGACGCTCGACCAGATGCGCGACGATCCCGGCATCACCACCATCATCTCGGTCAACTCGCCGCGCCGCTTCGACGAGATGATGGCCGAGGGGTTGATGACCATGGCCGAGTTCGGCCAGTCGGTGGCGGTGACGCCGTTCACGCTGATGGGGGCGATGAGCCCGGTGACGCTCGCCGGCGCTCTGGCGCAGCAGAATGCCGAGGCGCTGTTCGGCGTCGTGCTGACACAGCTTGTCCGTCCGGGCGCGCCGGTGATGTATGGCGCCTTCACCTCCAATGTCGACATGAAGTCCGGTGCGCCGGCCTTCGGCACGCCGGAGAACACCAAGGCCAACATCGCGTCGGGCCAACTGGCGCGGCGCTACGGGTTGCCGTACCGCACGACGCCGGGCTCGGCCTCCAATGCCGCCGACGCGCAAGGCGCCTATGAGACGCTGATGGCGCTGTGGGGCGCGGTGCTCGGCCACGGCAACCTCGTCTATCACGCCGCCGGCTGGCAGGAGGGCGGGCTGACGGCGTCGTTCGAAAAACTCATCATCGATGTCGAGATGATCCAGCACATGATGGAGTTCCTGCGCCCGATCGAGGTCAACGAGGCCGAGCTCGCCGTCGAAGCCCTGGGTGCGGTGCCGACCGGCGGCCATTTCTTCGGCGAACCGCACACGCTGGAGCGCTACGCCACCGCCTTCTACCAGCCGATGCTGTCCAACTGGCAGAATTACGAGGCCTGGCAGGAAGCCGGCGGTCTCGACGCGACGGCGCGCGCGACGCGGCTGTGGAAGAAGGCGCTGGAGGACTATGTCGAGCCGGTGATGGACATCGCCGTGCGCGAGGCGCTGGAGGCTTACATGGCCAGGCGCAAGGAAGCGATCGGGCAGGGCGAGCCGTGATGCCTCCCAGCTTGAATCCACTCACCCATCCAACTCATTGATAACAGAGCAAAACTCATGAAATCGCATGCAAAGGTCGTGGTCATTGGCGGCGGTGTCGTCGGGTGCTCCGTGCTGTTCCATCTCGCCCGCCACGGCTGGACCGATGTTGTCCTGCTGGAGCGCGACGAATTGACGTCCGGCTCGACCTGGCACGCGGCCGGCGGCATGCACACCATCAACGGCGACCCCAACGTCGCCAAGCTGCAGAAATACACGATCAACCTCTACAAGGAGATCGAGGAGCTTTCCGGCCAGGCGACCGGCGTGCATCTGACCGGTGGCGTGCTTTTGGCGGCAACCGAGGCGCGGCTGGACTGGCTGCGCGGTGTCGTCGCCAAGGGCCGTTATCTCGGCATCGAGCTCGAGGAGATCTCGCCCAACGAAGCGGCCGAACTGATGCCGCTGCTCGATCCCAAGCAGTTCGTCGGCGCGGTCAGGAACAAGGAGGACGGCCATCTCGATCCCTCAGGCGTCACCCATGCCTATGCCAAGGCCGCGCGGAAACTTGGGGCGGAAGTGGAGCGCTTCACCAAGGTCGAGGACATCGTGCGGCGGCCCGACGGGCTATGGCGCGTCATCACCAACAAGGGCGAGGTGGTGGCCGAGCATGTCGTCAATGCCGGCGGCCTGTGGGCGCGCGAGGTCGGCCGCATGGTTGGTCTGGAACTGCCGGTGCTTGCCATGGAGCACATGTACCTGATCACCGAGGACATGCCTGAGGTCGCCGCCTGGAACGCCAAGACCGGCACCGAGATCATCCATGCGGTCGATTTCGACGGCGAGCTTTACCTGCGCCAGGAGCGCGGCGGCATGCTGATGGGCACCTATGAGAAGGCCAACAAGCCGTGGTCCGAATACCAGACGCCATGGAATTTCGGCCATGAATTGCTGGAGCCGGACATCGACCGCATCGCGCCGTCGCTGGAGGTCGGCTTCCGCCATTTCCCCGCCTTCCAGAACACCGGCATCAAGCAGATCATCAACGGGCCTTTCACCTTTGCGCCGGACGGCAACCCGCTGGTCGGGCCGGTGCGTGGCCTGCCGGGCTTCTGGGTCGCCTGCGGTGTCATGGCCGGGTTTTCGCAAGGCGGCGGCGTCGGCCTCGCTTTGTCGAACTGGATGATCGAGGGCGATCCCGGCGCCGACATCTGGGCGATGGATGTCGCGCGCTACGGCGACTGGGCGACGATGGCCTATACCAACGCCAAGGTGCGCGAGAATTATTCCAGGCGCTTTTCGATCCGCTTCCCCAATGAGGAGCTGCCAGCCGGGCGGCCGCTGAAGACGACGCCGATCTATGATCTGCTGTCTGCTGGGGGTGCGCAATGGGGCGTTGCCTATGGGTTGGAAGTGCCGCTGTGGTACGCACCGGAAGGCGTCAAGGACGAATTCTCGTGGCGCCGCTCGAGCGACTTTACGCAGGTCGCCAAGGAGGTCGCGACGGTACGCGACAGCGTCGGCCTGTCCGAGATTTCGAGCTTCGCCAAATACAAGGCGACGGGCGAGGGAGCGTCGGCCTGGCTCGACCGGATGCTTGCCTGCAAACTGCCGAAACCCGGCCGCATGACGCTGGCGCCGATGCTGAAGCAAGACGGCAGGCTGATCGGCGACTTCACGCTGGCCAATCTCGGGGAGGATGGCTGGTTCCTCGCCGGCTCCGGCATCGCCGAGCAATACCATATGCGCTGGTTCGAGAAGCATCTGCCTGACGACGGATCGGTCCGCATCGAGGCGCTGGGCGCGAAGCTCACCGGCCTGTCGATCGCCGGCCCGAAGGCGAGGGATGTGCTGGCAAAGGCCACGCGCTCGGATGTCTCCAATGCGGCATTTTCCTTCATGGCCATTGGCCGGATGGATATCGGCATGGCGCCGTGCCTGGTCGGCCGTGTGAGCTATACCGGCGATCTCGGCTACGAGATCTGGGTGGCGCCGGAATATCAGCGCGCCGCTTATCAAGCGCTGATGGCGGCGGGCGAGGAATTCGGCATCGGCCTGTTCGGCTCGCGCGCGCTCAATGCGCTGCGGCTGGACAAGAATTACGGCTCATGGGGGCGCGAGTACCGGCCGATCTACGGGCCGCTGGAAGCGGGGCTCGACCGCTTCGTTGCTTACGGCAAGGACGCCGATTTCATCGGCAAGGCCGCGGCGCTGGCCGAGCGCAGGCAGGGCGGCAAATTGCGCCTGCGCGCCTTTATCGTCGATGCCGACGATGCCGATGTCATTGGCGACGAGCCGATCTGGTTCGATGGCGCCGTGCGCGGCTGGGTGACGTCGGGCGGCTATGCACATCATTCGAAGAAGTCCGTCGCCGTCGGCTATGTGCCGAAGGAGATCGCAGATGAGAGCGACGGCTTCGAAATCGAACTGCTGGGCAAGCGCCATACGGCACGCATGCAGGCGGTGCCGCTTTTCGACGCCAATTTCGAACGGATGCGTGCCTGACTCCCGCAGAGATGCCTGCGGCTACAGCCGCGACTAGTGGCCATCACCGGCCTTGCATCAGCAAGGCTGCGGCCCATGTCGGCAATGCTTGCGAGATCGGGAGCGTAGCTGAGACCCACAGTGCGGCCTGCCGCACACCCGGCATCTCATCTTCGGCAATAGGTCAGCTGGCATTGCCGAGGCTTCCGGTCCGTACCTGTTGCGCAACAACTCAAGATCGAGCGCTTGGGTGTAACTGCAATGGGCACAATGCATCGTGATCTTAGTGCCGCGGTCTATCAGTAATTGAAGCGTGCATCCGGCCATGAGAAACAAAAATGCCTCCCAGTCGGAAGGAGTCAACGAGATCGGACGTAGGGTTAAAACCGTACAATTGCAGGCGTGCGATCTCGCCCAGGGTCAGGCCATCAACGTGTGGCTCCAAGGGCGCGCCCGAGCGCGCATCCCTTTCAAGACGTCAGGCGCTGCGGCGGTTGTCCAGCGCGAAGGCGCCGGCGCCGGCAAACACCAGATAGAGGAAGATGAAGCAGAAAGAGATCGCCGAATCGCCGCCATTGTTGACCGGGAAGAAGTCGCGCGGCATGTGCGCCATGAAATAGGCGATCGCCATTTCGCCGGCCAGAAGGAAGGCTACCGGCCGCGTGAACAGGCCGAGCGCCAGCAGGATGCCGCCGGCGAATTCGAGGATGCCGGCGGTCATGGTCAGCCCGGAAAGGGCGTGGTGATCGGCGCTGACGGGGAAGTTGAACAGTTTCTGGCTGCCATGCTCGATGAACTGCAGCGCGGTCATGATGCGCAACACGCCGAGCGCCTGCGGCTGGTATCTGGAGAGGCTTTCGAAAAGCTTCATAATGACTCCATTTTCAATCCGCCCGGCCATAGATTATCGCCCAGGAATGACCATTCACTTCGCATGGCCTGCCGTCAACAATCGGTGATTGGGATGTTCCCAATTGCCATTAAATTTTTCTCGCCAAGGTTGCATTAATATCTCTATGGTTGTATTGATGCGTGTACAACAATCCTGAATGTGTGGGGGCCTTTGCCATGAAAAAAGTCGTCATCAGCCTTTTCGCGATCCTCGCAGGCACCAGCTTCGCCATGGCCGAGGACGCCGGCTGTGAGGCGTTCAAGTGGCCGGTGACGCGGGAGCAGACCCTGTTTGCCGCAGCACCGGCAACGCCGTCCGGAGCGGCGCTGGCGGTTGGTGCGGCTGCGGACCTGGCGCTGGTGCCGGTAGAGAAAGCCGGTTTTGCGGTAGCGCCGGAACGTGCGCCGGCATCGGACACGTTTGGCGCCGTCGCCAGCGTGGAGGTGCCATCCGAGGGAGCCATCCAGATAAGTCTCTCGGGCGAGGCCTGGATCGATGTCATCCAGGACGGCCAGGCCATCAAGTCGGCGGGCTATAGTGGCGTGAAAACATGCCCTGGCATCCGCAAGAGCGTGCGCTTCAAGCTTGCACCGGGCCCGGCCACCGTCCAGTTCAGCGGCGCGAAAAAAGCTGAGCTGAAGGTCGCGGTGCTGGCGCCGGAATGAGACGGCGCCAGGCAGGGGATAGAGGCCTTCATCGGTAGTCCGATGAAAGCACGCGCTTTGTTTCAGCGATGTTGATCGCGGTCAGCGGACCGGCGCCATCAAGGCGAAATGCGCGCCCTGCGGGTCCTGGCATTGGACGATCCAGCTGCCGCCCGGGACCTCCATCGGCCCCATCAGGATCTTGCCGCCATTGTCGGTCACCCGTTTGGCCGCCGCATCGATGGCCGGAACATTGAAATAGAACTGCCAGACCGGGACCGGAATCTGCTCGGGCTTGTTCATGATGCCGCCGCCGGATTCGGGGCCGGCTGTAAAGGTCTGGTAAGTGCCCATCGGGCCCATGTCGAAATCGCCGGCGTCGACCCAGCCGAACTGCTCGGAATAGAAATCGAACGCGGCTTTCCAGTCGCTCGTATAAAGCTCGTGCCAGCCGATGTGACCCGGCGTGCCGGCCGGCACGACAGGCTGGTCGGGACCGTTCGGCTGCAGGAACATGAAGGTCGCGCCTTGCGGATCGGCGACGACGGCAAAGCGGCCGACGCCCGGAATGTCGTCGGGCTGGCGGTGAACGGTGCCGCCGGCTTTCTCCAGCGATGCCGTGGCAGCGTCGGCATCCCTGGTGTGGACATAGCCAAGCCAGGCGGGCGGCATACCCATCTTAGCGGCATCCTCAGGCAAGGTCATCAGGCCGCCGACGCCACGTTCGCCGACATTCATGACGACATAGCGCGGCATGCCGGGCGCCTTGTCGAAGGGCTGCGCCGTCCAGCCGATGACTTGGGTGTAGAATGCCTCGGCGGCATCGAGATCTGATGTCATCAATTCGTACCAGAAGAAGGGCATCGGGGCTTTTGGCATTTTCGGTCTCCTCACCTTTCATACGTGATCGTCGTCCATCATAGGACGATCCTCACGACGGGAATCCGACACCGCCCGGAAAACAATGGGTGTGTGTGCCAAGCGTTCCCTGGTTGCGCACCCAGCGGTTTTCGATTTCTCTACGGCTATGAAGAGTTGTCGTTCATGCGCTTGATGTCGCTCACGCCCGAGCTTGTCGCACTGTGCCATCGGGAGGAGGCCGATCCCGGCCCGGACCCGAGCTGGACAGACATGAACGACGAGGACTTTCGAGACCTTGCCTTGCGGCTGTCCAATGAAGCCGATGAGGGGCCGCTATGGGTGTTCGCCTATGGGTCGCTGATCTGGAAGCCGGAATTCGAGTCCGTCGAGCAACAACTCGCCACGGCCTTTGGCTGGCACCGCTCTTTCTGCCTCGACATGGTGCGTTGGCGGGGCAGTGCCGAGCAGCCGGGGTTGATGATGGCGCTCGAACGGGGCGGACGCTGCAACGGCGTGATCTATCGCTTGCCGGAGGGCGAAAAGCCGGCGCAGGTCGAAAGGCTGCTGCGGCGCGAAATCAGCGACCACGAAAGCATCGAGACGGTCCGGTGGCTGCCGGTGCATACGCCGCAAGGCACGCTGCGCGCGCTCGGCTTCTGGGTCGGCGTGAAGGGCAGGGGAACGTCGCTGAACCAGCCGTTGGACAGAGTGGCGAGCGTGCTGGCCAGAGCCTGCGGGCATATCGGATCCGGCGCCGAATATCTCTACAACATGGTCAGCCACCTCGAGGCGTTCGGCATCCATGACCGCAATCTGTGGCGACTGCAGCAGCTGGTCGCAGAGGAGGTCAAGACCATTCATGGCTGTAAGCTTGAACCCGGCCATTCGCTCGCACTGTAAAAGCAGCCTCGGCCTCCGATAACATGAGTAAAAAAATCATGTTATTATCCAGCCTTTTCAGAGACTTGCGCCGAAAATTGACCAATTGATAAAAAAATAAAACGTGCTAGCCTTCCCCAAAAGATAACATGGGGAACTGACGATGCCAGAAGGCCAATTCAGGGAAGGCATTGCGGGCGGCAGGCTCTCGGCCGACCAGTATGCGGATAATTTTTCCGACCTGCATCCGCCGCTCGATCACCACGAGGCGCTGGTCGAATCCGATCGTTGCTATTTCTGCTATGACGCGCCGTGCATGAATGCGTGCCCGACCTCGATCGACATTCCACTGTTCATCCGCCAGATCTCGACCGGCAATCCGATCGGTTCGGCCAAGACCATCTTCGACCAGAACATATTGGGCGGCATGTGCGCCCGCGTCTGCCCGACCGAAACGCTGTGCGAGGAAGTCTGCGTGCGCGAAGTGGCGGAAGGCAAGCCGGTGCAGATCGGCCGCCTGCAGCGCTACGCCACCGATGTCGCCATGAGCGAGAACAAGCAGTTTTATCCGCGCGCCGAGCCGACCGGCAAGACTGTCGCCGTGGTCGGCGCCGGGCCGGCCGGCCTTGCCGCCGCGCACCGGCTCGCCCGCCACGGCCATGACGTGACCATTCTGGAGGCGCGCGCGAAGGCCGGTGGCCTCAACGAATACGGCATCGCCGCCTACAAGAGTGTCGACGATTTCGCCCAGGCCGAAGTCGATTATGTGACCGCGATCGGCGGCATCGACATCCAGAACGGCAAGGCCCTCGGCCGCGACTATCAGCTGTCGGATCTGATCCGCAACTACGATGCGGTATTTCTCGGCATGGGCCTTGGCGGCGTCAATGCGCTGCGTGCCGATGGCGAGGAGGCCGACGGCGTCATCAACGCGGTCGAGTTCATTGCCGAATTGCGCCAGGCCAGCGACCTTTCCGGCCTGCCGGTTGGCCGCCGCGTCGTCGTCATCGGTGGCGGCATGACGGCCATCGACGCGGCCGTGCAGTCGAAGCTGCTCGGCGCCGAGGAGGTGACGATCTGCTACCGGCGCGGCCAGGAGCACATGAATGCGTCCGAGTTCGAGCAGGATCTGGCCGCCGCCAATGGCGTCACCATCCGCCACTGGCTGCAGCCGAAGCGGGTGATCGCCGAGGGCGGCAAAGTGTCGGGCATCGAACTCGAATACACCGCCATGAATGGCGACAGGCTTGCCGGCACCGGCGAGACGCTGACGCTCGTTGCCGATCAGGTGTTCAAGGCGATCGGACAGAGTTTTGTGCCGGCAGCCCTCAACGGCAGCGGTGCGTCGATCGATCTCGAAGCCGGCCGCATCAAGGTGGATGCGGAAGGGCGTACGTCGCTTGCCAGGGTCTGGGCCGGCGGCGACTGCATCTTCGGTGGCGACGACCTCACCGTCTCGGCGGTCGCGCAGGGGCGCGACGCTGCGGAGAGCATCAACCGGGCACTGACCTCGAACGGGAGGGCATGAGCATGGCAGATATCAGAAACAATTTCGTCGGCATCAAGTCGCCCAATCCGTTCTGGCTTGCCTCGGCGCCGCCGACCGACAAGGCCTACAACGTCATCCGCGCCTTCAAGGCCGGCTGGGGCGGCGTGGTGTGGAAGACGCTCGGCGAGGAAGGCCCGCCGGTAGTCAACGTCAACGGCCCGCGCTATGGCGCGATCTGGGGCGCCGACCGCCGCCTGCTCGGCCTCAACAACATCGAGCTGATCACCGACCGAGACCTGCAGGTCAATTTGCGCGAGATCAAGCAGGTCAAGAAGGACTGGCCCGACCGCGCCATCGTCGTCTCGCTGATGGTGCCTTGCGTCGAGGAGGCCTGGAAGGCGATCCTGCCGGTGGTCGAGGAGACCGAGGCCGACGGTATCGAGCTGAATTTCGGCTGCCCGCACGGCATGTCGGAGCGCGGCATGGGCGCGGCTGTCGGCCAGGTGCCGGAATATATCGAAATGGTGGTGCGTTGGTGCAAGCAGAACACCCGCATGCCCGTCATCACCAAGCTGACGCCCAACATCACCGATGTGCGCAAGCCCGCACGGGCGGCACATGCCGGCGGCACCGACGCGGTGTCGCTGATCAACACCATCAACTCGATCACCGGTGTCGACCTCGACAGCTTCGCGCCGCAGCCGACAATCGACGGCAAGGGCTCGCATGGCGGCTATTGCGGCCCGGCGGTGAAGCCGATCGCCATGAACATGGTGGCCGAGATCGCGCGCGATCCCGAAACCCGCGGCCTGCCGATCTCCGGCATCGGCGGCATCACCACCTGGCGTGACGCGGCCGAATTCATGGCGCTCGGCGCCGGCAATGTGCAGGTGTGCACGGCGGCGATGACCTATGGCTTCAAGATCGTGCAGGAAATGATCGCGGGCCTCGAAAACTGGATGGACGAGAAGGGGCACGCCTCGCTCAACGACATCGTCGGCCGCGCCACGCCCAATGTGACCGATTGGCAGTATCTCAACCTGAACTACGTCGCCAAGGCGCGTATCGACCAGGATGCCTGCATCAAATGCGGCCGCTGCCACATCGCCTGCGAGGACACTTCGCACCAGGCGATCACCAGCATGGTCGACGGTATCAGGCACTTCGAGGTGATCGAGGCCGAATGCGTCGGCTGTAATCTCTGCGTCAATGTCTGCCCGGTCGAGAACTGCATCACCATGGAGCCGCTGGCAGCCGGCGTGATGGACCAGCGCACCGGCAGGCCGGTATCGCCGGTCTATGCCAACTGGACGACGCACCCGAACAATCCGATGGCCAAGGTGGCTGCGGAATAGGGACACGTCACGAGAAGAGCGCCGAGGGCGCAGCAGCTTCTCTTCTCCCCGTCACTACGGGAGAAGGGGCCGGCAGGCGGATGAGGGGCAGCGCGACCTTTGGGATGATCTGCCCACCAGTCGCCCGCACCTCATATCAAAGTTGGCGCCGCCCCTCATTGCCCTGCCGGGCATTTCTCCCCGTATAGTGACGGGGAGAAAGACGCTGTCATCGCCGATTTCGCCAATCACCAACGTATTCCTTTTTCGAAAGCGGACGACTCTGCATTTTCCTATTGCAGCTAAGAATTATCCACGATACTATGTATCCATGATAAAGGAGCCGATCCAATGAAGCTGGGCGAGGGCGTTGAGGCAGCCATCCATTGCGCTGCCACGCTGGCGAGTGTGGAGGGGAACAGCACCATGCCTGGCGCTGCTCTCGCCGAGGCCTTTGGCCTGTCGCCTAGCTATCTGCTGAAGCATCTCAACATGCTGAGCGCCGCGCGCATCCTGGAATCGGTGCCCGGGCCTGCCGGTGGCTATCGGCTGGCGCGGCCGGCCGAGCGCATCACGCTGCTCGACATCGTGCTGGCCGTCGAGGGCCGCGAGCCGGCCTTCCGTTGCGGCGAGATCCGCCAGCGCAGTCCGGTGAAGCTCGATGCTTCAGCCTATGTCAAACCCTGCGGCATCAACGCGGCGATGCTGAAGGCCGAGCGCGCCTATCGCGCCGCGCTCGCCGAGACCAAGCTGTCCGATATCGTGGCCACCTATGCGGCAGAAGGCGATCCCAGGTCGCTTGCCGCGAGCTGCGCCTTCGTCGAGCGCCACCAGCGGCCGCAGAAATCCAGTTAACCCCGCCGACCCAAACCCAGGCAGATTTGAAAGGACAAGAAGATGAAACAGAGGCTGCAATTTTTCGCCAAGGCGCCGGAGATCATGAAGGCCGTGTCGGCGCTCAACAAGGCGGTGGACGAATGCGGGCTCGAGGTGAGCCTGCTGCACCTGATCAAGCTCAGAGCGTCGCAGATCAATGGCTGCTCGTACTG
>NZ_RZOL01000157.1:0-13442 GCF_004022985.1 Mesorhizobium sp. M7A.F.Ca.ET.027.02.1.1
TTTCCAGCCTGAGTATCATCACTGTCATCCTTGGGTCGCGCCGAACGAGGGCGGCTGATACCGCCGCCCTCGTTCGGCGCGACCCAAGGATGACAGTGATGATACTCAGGCTGGAAAACGTTTCGAAGTCCTTTGGCGCCCTGAAGGTTGCGGATTCCGTGACCGTCAGCGTGCCGCGCGGCGAAGCGCTGGGCATTATCGGCCCGAACGGCGCGGGAAAATCGACGCTCTTCAACCTGATCACCGGAAACTTGTTTGCAAATGAGGGTCGCATCGAATTGCTCGGCCGCGACGTGACCCGTGCTCCGGCGATGGAGCGGGTGCGCATGGGCGTTGGCCGCAGCTTCCAGATTCCGCAGCCTTTCGAGGGGCTGACCGTGTTCGAAAATCTCTTGACCGCTGCCGCCTTCGGCCGCGGCGGACGCGAGGCCGAGATGGTCGACGATTGCGCTGGTATCCTCGAGGAGACGGAGCT
Organism: Mesorhizobium sp. M7A.F.Ca.ET.027.02.1.1; assembly: GCF_004022985.1. Taxonomy (NCBI): domain Bacteria; kingdom Pseudomonadati; phylum Pseudomonadota; class Alphaproteobacteria; order Hyphomicrobiales; family Phyllobacteriaceae; genus Mesorhizobium; species Mesorhizobium sp. M7A.F.Ca.ET.027.02.1.1. The sequence continues at coordinate 476 of NZ_RZOL01000157.1, forward strand.
TCTCAGGAAGGCCAATTTCGTGGCCGGCTCGCTGAGCCTTCTCGACCGCAAGCGCCTCGAACTCGCCCGCGCCCTGGCGACAGGCCCTGAGCTTCTGCTTCTGGACGAGATCGCCGGCGGTCTGACGGAGGGCGAATGCAAGGCCCTGGTCGCGACAATCAAGGCGATCCACGCCAGGGGCACGACAATCATCTGGATCGAGCATGTGCTGCACGCCCTGAATTCGGTGGTAGAGCGGCTTCTCGTGCTGGATTTCGGGCGTGTGATCGGGATCGGTGCGCCTGATGAGATCATGGCCTCGAAGGCGGTTCGCGAAATCTATCTGGGGCTCGAGGTCTGATGCTGGAAACGCGTGGCCTCACCGCGAATTACGGCCAGTTCCGGGCGCTGTTCGGTGTGGATATCAGCGTGGCCGCGGGCGAATGCGTGGCGATCATCGGCGCCAATGGCGCCGGGAAATCCACGCTGATGCGCTCGATCACGGGCGTGATCGGCAACGAGCCCGGCATGGTGCTGCACAGGGGCGAGCCGATCGGCGCGCTGTCTTCGGCCCAGATCATGAAACGCGGCATCGCCATGGTGCCGGAGGGGCGCCGACTGTTCCCTTCGCTCACCGTCGAGGAAAACCTGCTGGTCGGCGGGCAGGCGCGCAAGGTGCCGGGGCCGTGGAACCTCGACGCCGTCTATGACCTTTTTCCGATCCTGCGCGAGCGGCGCAAGAGCCCCGGCCCCGCGCTCTCGGGCGGCCAGCAGCAGATGGTGGCGATCGGCCGGGCGCTGATGTCGAACCCCCAATTGCTGCTCTGCGACGAGATCAGCCTCGGCCTCGCGCCCGTCGTCATCCGCGACATCTACGCAGCCCTTCCCAGGATCCGCGAAAGCGGCGCCGCGATCGTGCTGGTGGAGCAGGATATCGGCAAGGCGTTGGCGGTCGCCGACCGCGTCTACTGCATGATGGAGGGTCGCGTCACGCTGGCCGCCAGGACGGCCGAGGTCACGCGCGAAGACATCCATTCTGCCTATTTCGGGGTGGCGTCATGACCAGGGATCCGAGATTCCGTCATCTGCTCGCACAGCGCTCTCATGGCCTGATCGAGGTGGCGCGGCGATGATCTGGCTGGACACTCTCGTGCAGGGGATTCTGCTGGGCGGGCTCTATGCCCTGTTTGCAGCGGGATTGAGCCTCGTCTTCGGCATCATGCGGCTGGTGAATCTCGCCCATGGCGACCTCATCATTCTTGCCGCCTATCTGGTTTTGATGGGCGTCACGCTGCTCGGCCTGTCGCCCTGGATCGCTGCCCTGGTCGCCATGCCGGCGATGTTTGCGCTCGGCTGGCTGCTGCAGGCCGCCGTGCTGAACCGCGTACTGGGCAAGGACATCCTGCCGCCGCTTTTGGTCACCTTCGGCCTGTCGGTCGCCCTGCAGAACGGCCTGCTCGAGGCCTTCTCCGCCGACAGCCGCCGTATTCCGGTGGGCGCGTTGGAAAGGGCATCGCTCGATCTCGGGCTGGTCACGGTGGGGATCATGCCGCTGATGACCTTTGCCTCGGCGATCGTGATGATCATTGCCCTGAACGGGCTCTTTTACCACACAGCGCTCGGCCGTGCCTTCCGCGCCACCTCGGACGACGCCGTGACGGCGGGGCTGATGGGGATAGAGCCGAAGCGGATTTTCGCGATCGCCACCGGGATCGCCATGGTCGTGGTGACTCTGGCGGCCCTCTATCTCGGCATCCGGGCAAACTTCGATCCTTCGATCGGGCCGGCGCGGCTGATCTATGCCTTCGAGGCGGTGATCATCGGCGGCCTCGGCAGCCTATGGGGAACGCTCGCGGGCGGGATCATCATCGGCGTGGCGCAGACGTTTGGTGCCGCGCTCAATCCGGAATGGCAGATCCTGGCCGGCCACATCGCCTTCCTGGCCGTGATGCTGCTCAAACCGCGCGGGCTTTTTCCGCGCGCAGTGGATTGAGGGGCGGCATGTATCGACTGACAACCCGCACCCGCGCCGGAACCGTAACCGCGATCACGGTGCCGATCGTCATCGTCGCCGCGCTCGCGCTGCCTGCCGTGGCCTCGCGGGGCGTTATACAGGATTTGTTCTTCATCCTCACGATGCTGACGCTGGCGCAGATATGGAACCTTCTGGCGGGCTATGGCGGCCTGGTCTCGGTGGGTCAGCAGGCCTTCGTCGGCATCGGCGCCTACGCGATGTTCGCCGGCGTGATCCTGCTTGGCTGGAATCCGGTCCTGGCGATCCCACTGGGGGGGCTTGCGGCGCTGGTGCTGGCGGTTCCGACGGCCTTCTTCGCATTCCGTTTGCAGGGCGCCTATTTCGCCGTCGGCACCTGGGTGATCGCTGAAGTGACGCGCCTGCTGGTCGCGCAGTGGAAGGCGCTCGGCGGCGGCACCGGCACTTCGCTGCCGCGCGAGGCGACGAGCAGCATCCTGGGCACCGATGCGATCAGGGCGCTGTTCGGCGTCCGCGAGGCCGCGGCACGCGACGTCCTGGCCTACTGGCTGGCTTTGGCGTTGGTCGTAGCTGTGACCGGCGGCATCTATTGGCTGCTGCGCAATCGCCTCGGGCTGGCGCTGGCGGCGGTGCGCGACAATGTCGACGCGGCGCAATCGGTCGGCGTCGATACCGGCCGGCTCAGATGGGCGGTCTTTCTGATCGCCGCGGCCGCCACCGGGCTGACCGGCGCGCTGATCTTTCTGCAGACGGCCCGCATCTCGCCGGGAGCGGCCTTTGCCGTCACCGACTGGACCGCCAACGTCATCTTCATAGTCGTCATCGGCGGCATCGGCACCATCGAGGGGCCGATCCTCGGTGTGCTGGTCTTCTTTGCGCTGCGCTCGGCGCTGGCCGACTACGGCAGCTGGTACTTGATGACGCTCGGCCTCATCGCCGTCGTCGTAATGCTTTTTGCACCAAAGGGGCTGTGGGGCCTGATCGCGTCCCGCAAGGGCCTGCACCTGTTTCCGGTTCGCCGCAGGCTGACCGGTCCGAAGATCGAGGGAGGAATTTGATGGCGGATATCGAAACCGACGTGCTGATCGTCGGCACTGGCCCGGCCGGCTCGGCCACCGCCGCGCTGCTGTCCAGCTACGGCGTCGCCAACATGATCGTCAATCGCTATCGCTGGTTGTCGAACACGCCGCGTGCCCACATCACCAACCAGCGCACGATGGAAGTGCTGCGAGACCTTGGGCCGGAGGTAGAGGCCGAGGCCATGATGCACGCCTCCCCGCAGGAGCTGATGGGCGAGAACGTGTTCTGCGAAAGCCTGGCCGGCGAGGAGATCGGCCGCATGAAGAGCTGGGGCGTCCATCCGCTCTCCAAGGCCGAACATCTCCTGTCGTCTCCCTGCTTCATGAACGATCTGCCGCAGACCTTCATGGAGCCGATCCTGTTCAAGTCGGCCTGCGCCCGCGGCACGCAGGCCCGCATGAGCACGGAATATGTCAGCCATGTCCAGGATGCGGACGGCGTGACGACGACCTGCCACGATCGACTGTCGGGCAAGGATTTCACCGTGCGGTCGAAGTTCCTCGTCGGCGCCGACGGCGGCAACTCGCTGGTGGCCGAGCATCTGGGCCTGCCGCTCGAGGGCAAGATGGGCGTCGGCGGCTCGATGAACATCCTGTTCAGGGCCGATCTTTCGAAATATGTCGCCCACCGGCCGAGCGTCCTCTACTGGGTCATGCAGCCCGGCGCCGACGTCGGCGGCATCGGCATGGGTCTCGTGCGCATGGTGCGGCCGTGGGACGAATGGCTGATCGTCTGGGGTTACGACATCAACCAGCCGCCGCCTGAAGTGACGCCGGAACTGGCCACCAGCGTCGCGCGTCAACTGGTCGGAGATCCCGCGCTCGAGATCGAGCTCCTGGGCGCCAACACCTGGACCGTGAACAACTGCTTCGCCACGCACATGCAGAAGGGGCGGGTGTTCATCATGGGCGATGCCGCGCACCGGCATCCGCCCTCGAACGGGCTCGGCTCGAACACATCGATCCAGGACGGGTTCAACCTCGCCTGGAAGCTTGCCAAGGTCGTCAAGGGGCAGGCGGGGGTCGGGCTTCTGGACAGCTTCTCGGCCGAGCGCGCACCGATCGCGCGCCAGATCGTGACACGGGCGAACCAGTCCATCGCCGAATTCGGACCGATCTTCGAGGCGCTCGGCATGGACGGCGGCGTGGATCACGACAAGATCCACAGGAACATGGAGGCTCGCGCCGATGCGACGCCCGTCGCCGAAGCGCAGCGCGAGGCGCTCCGCAAGGCCATCGCCTTCAAGAAGTACGAGTTCGACGCCCATGGCGTCGAGATGAACCAGCGCTATGCCTCCGGCGCGGTGGTGACCGACGGCCAGGGCGAGCCGCCTTTCGAGAAGGATCGCGAGCTGCATTATGCGCCGACAACGTGGCCCGGTGCGCGCTTGCCGCATGTCTGGGTCTTCGAGCGCTCCGGCAGGAAAGTCTCGACGCTCGATCTTTGCGGGCATGGCGAGTTCACGCTGTTGACCGGCATTGGCGGCGAGGCGTGGGTCGCAGCGGCGGAGACGGTGGGCGCGGAGCTCGGTCTGCCGATCCGCAGCCATGTGATCGGCCCGCGCCGCGCGATCGAGGATCATACCGGCGACTGGGCCGGCGCACGGGAGATCCGCGACACCGGCTGCCTGATCGTTCGTCCCGACCATCATGTCTCCTGGCGTTCCGAAACGCTGGCGGCCGATCCGGCGGCCGAACTGCGCCGGGTCTTGAAATCCGTTCTGGCGCGCTGAGGAGGATCGCATGATCGACGAACACGAATCCGGCTATTTCACCGAAGCGAACTCGGCCGAGGTCGTGGTGGCGCGCAACAGGAACGCCAAGGACGAGCGGCTCAAAGAGGTGATGGAGGTCATCACCCGCAAGCTGCACGAGGCGGTGAAGGAGATCGAGCCGACACAGGAGGAATGGTTCGGCGCGATCATGTTCCTGACGCAGACAGGCCAGATCTGCAACGAGTGGCGGCAGGAATACATCCTGCTGTCGGATGTTCTCGGTGTCTCGATGCTGGTCGATGCGATCAACAACCGCAAGCCGTCGGGCGCCTCGGAATCGACGGTGCTGGGACCCTTCCACGTCGCCGACGCCCCCGAACTGCCGATGGGCTCCAACATCTGCCTCGACCAGAAGGGCGAGCCCATGTTCGTGCATGGCCACATCCTCGATACCGAGGGCAACCCGATCGCAGGCGCCAAGATCGACGTCTGGCAGGCCAATGACGAGGGCTTCTACGACGTGCAGCAGAAGGGCATCCAGCCCGACTTCAACCTGCGCGGCGTCTTCCGCACCGGCGCGGACGGGCGCTACTGGTTCCGCGGCGTGAAGCCGAAATACTACCCGATCCCGGACGACGGCCCAGTCGGCAAGCTGCTGGGCGCGCTGGGGCGTCACCCAAATCGTCCGGCGCATCTCCACTACATCGTCGAGGCCGCGGGCTTCGAAGCGCTGACCACGCACATCTTCGACCCGGACGACCCGTACATCGATTCAGATGCCGTCTTCGGCGTGAAGAAGAGCCTGCTCGCCGAATTCCGCAAGATCGAGGACGCCGAAGCTGCCGCCAGGGTCGAGGTTGCGGCCCCGTTCTACGACGTGGAGTTCGATTTCGTGCTGTCGCACAAGGGAGGAAACTGATGGCCGCACTTGAAAAGATGTTCGATGTCAGAGGCAAGTCGGTGATCGTCACCGGGGGCGCCAGCGGCATCGGGCAGGCCTATGCCGAGATCATGGCCGAGCACGGGGCGAAGGTCTGTATCTTCGACCTGAACCCTGCCGGGCTTGACACGACCGTGGCCGCGATCAGGGCGGTGGGTGGCGATGTCTGGGGCCAGGTTGTCAATGTCGGCGACCGCGCGGCCATGGCCGCAGCCTTCGACAAGGTCGCCGGGAAGGCAGGCTCGATCGATGTCGTGTTCGCCAATGCCGGGATCGATGCCGGGCCGGGCTTCAACACCCCGACGGGCGAAAGGAACCCCGAGGGCGCCATCGAGAACCTGCCCGACGAGCACTGGGACAAGGTGATCGAGATCAACCTGACCTCGGTCTACACCACGATCAAGCATGCCGTCCGGCATATGAAGCCGAATGGCGGCGGCCAGATCATCGTCACGTCGTCCATTGCATCGCTGATCAACGAGAGCATCGTGGGCACGCCCTACATGCCCGCCAAGGCCGCGGTGAACCATCTCGTTCGCCACATGGCGATGGAGCTTGGCGACTACAACATCCGCATCAATGCCATCCTGCCCGGACCGTTCATCACCAACATCGCCGGCGGCCGGCTGCGCAATCCGGCGGACCGCAAGGCCTTCGAGGCCCAGTCGCTGCTCGGTCGGATCGGCGACCCGGAAGAGATCAAGGGCCTGGCGCTTTATCTGGCGTCGCCGGCCGCGTCCTACGTCACGGGCTCGCTGATCGTAATCGATGGCGGCTCACTGCTGAGGATGACCTGAAGCCGCTTTGAACTGAGACCGGTCCCGTGGGCCGGAGAAACTTAACCCAGGGAGGAACCGACGATGAGCTACTACAACAGACTGGTGAAATCGGGCTTGCGGCCCAGCCGCCGAAGCGTCCTGAAGGGGATTGGAGCCGGCCTTGCCGCCAGCACGCTTGGCATGCCGGCCTATGTGCGCGCCGCGACGGCGGGAAAGATCAAGCTCGGCTATCTCAGCCCGACGACCGGACCGCTCGCCCTGTTTGGTGAAACGGATGGCTACACCTTGCAGAAGATCCGCGCCCTGCTCGGCGGCCAGCTGCAATGCGCCGACGGCAATACTTACGAAATCGAGATTCTTGACCGCGACAGCCAGTCCAATCCGAACAAGGCATCGGAAATCGCCGGCAATCTGATCCTGAACGACGAGGTGCATCTGCTCGTGCCGGCCTCGACCACCGACACGATCCTGCCCGCGGCCGAGCAGGCCGAGCTTTATGAAACGCCCTGCATTTCCTCGGGCGCTCCCTGGCAAGCGGTGATCATGCCGCGCGGCGGCGGCAAGCAGACCTTCGACTGGACCTATCATTTCTTCTGGGGCCTCGACGAGGCGTTGAACACCTTCGTCGGGCTCTGGAACCATCTGGAGACCAACAAGAAGGTCGGGATGCTGTTCCCCCAGAACATCGACGGCGAGACCTGGGGCAACGACGAATATGGCTTGCCAGCGCCGACCCGCAAGGCCGGCTACGAGGTCGTGGTGCCCGGCTATTTCCAGCCCCGCACCAATGATTTTTCCGCACAGATAGCCGAGTTCAAGAAGCAGGGCTGCGAGATCATCGGCGGGATTACCTATCCCGACGATCTGAAGACCTTCGTCACCCAGTGCAACCAGCAGGGCTTCAAGCCGAAGGCGGTCACGGTGGCGGCGGCGCTCTTGTTCCCGGGTGGCGTCGAGGCCATGGGTCCTCTAGGCAACGGCATGTCCTCGGAGGTCTGGTGGACCCCGGCCTTCCCGTTCAAGTCGTCGCTGACCGGCCAGGTCAGCAGCGACATCGCCAGCGAATGGGAAGCCGATACGAAGCGCCAGTGGACGCAGCCGCTGGGCTATTCGCATGCCTTGCTCGAGGTCGCCCTCGACATACTGAAGCGCTCTTCCAATCCGCTCGACCGTGCGGCCAATCGTGACGCTCTGGTCGCTACCGATCTGCAGACGCTGGTCGGTCATATCAAGTTCGACGGCTCGCCCCACAAGAACATCTGCAAGACGCCGATCTTCGGCGGCCAGTGGGTGAAGGGCGAGAAATGGCCTTATGACCTGAAGATCGTCGACAACACTGTCAATCAGCTCTTCGCGCCGCAGCAGGCTATCCAGCCGATCGCCTGGTGACATGAGCGGGAACGCGGGCAGAGTTATGGGTAGGGAAATCCTGCTGAAAGCGCACGGCGTGTCGAAGTCCTTCGGCGCTGTCCGCGTCCTGCATGAGGTGAGCTTCGACGTGCATCGGGGCGAGGTGCTGGGCATCCTCGGCCCGAATGGGGCGGGCAAAACGACGCTGTTCAACATGATCAGCGGCGATTTGAAGACGTCCGGCGGCGAGATCCAGCTCGGCGACACCGCGCTTCGCGGCGAGCCGCCCTTCCGGCGCTGCCAGATGGGGATCGGGCGGACCTATCAGATCCCGCGTCCCTATTCCGGCATGACCACCTTCGAAAACCTGCTGGTCGCCGCCGCTTTCGGCGGCGGCCGATCCGAGAAGCAGAGCTATGCTTTCTGCGCCCAGGTCCTGCGCGATTGCGAGCTCTCCGACAAGGCCAATGTCTCGGCCGGCGCGCTCACTCTGCTCGATCGCAAGCGGCTGGAGCTGGCGCGCGCGCTGGCGTCGGATCCGAAGCTGCTGCTGTTGGACGAGATCGCGGGTGGGCTGACCGACGATGAATCGAAGGCGCTGGTGGCGCTGGTGCGCCGCATACGCGACCGCGGCATCACCATTGTGTGGATCGAGCATGTGTTGCACGCGCTCTTGGCGGTGGCCGACCGGCTGTTGGTGCTGAACTTCGGCGAGAAGATCGCCGAAGGCGTGCCCGCCGAAGTGATTGCGCTGCCCGAGGTCCAGCGCGTCTACATGGGGATCGAGGGATGACGCCCGTTCTTTCCACCCACGGGCTGTTGGCCCGCTATGGCGATTTCCAGGCGCTCTACGGCGTCGACATAGAGCTGCACCAGGGTGAGGCCGTGGCCTTGATCGGCGCCAATGGGGCCGGAAAATCCACGCTCCTGCGTTCGATCATGGGCCTGCTCCCGGTCGGGCGCGAGATGGTGCTGCTGCACGGCGAGGCTGTTGGCGGCACCGCCACCGACCGCATGGTGCAGAAGGGCGTCGCCATTGTGCCGGAGGGCCGCCGGCTCTTCACCGGCATGTCGGTCGAGGACAATCTGCGCGTCGCCATCGACCAGGCTGCGCGCATGGGCGCCAAGGGCGGATGGACGCTGCCGCGTCTGCATCAGCTGTTCCCGATCCTCAAGGAGAAGGCTCGCACGCAGGTGCAAAGCCTCTCGGGCGGGCAGCAGCAGATGGTGGCGATCGGCCGCGCGCTGCTCTGCCAGCCGCGCGTGCTGCTCTGCGACGAGATCAGCCTTGGTCTTGCGCCGAAGGTGATCCGCGAGATCTATGCCGCCTTGCCCGAAATCCGCGCCACCGGAACGGCGATGATCGTGGTCGAGCAGGATGTCGGCCTCGCTCGAACCGCTACGGACCGCCTCTACTGCATGCTGGAGGGGCGCGTGACCCTGACCGGCAGGTCCGCCGAAATCACGCGCGAGCAGATCGGCAAAGCCTATTTTGGAGCGGGCCATGGAGTGGTTTGACGCCTTGGTGCAGGGGGTCCTGCTGGGCGGCATGTATGCCCAGTATGCGCTCGGCATGGCGCTGATGTTCGGCGTCATGCGGATCGTCAACATCAGCCATGGCGATCTGGTGATCCTTTTGTCGCTGATAGGCATTTCGATAGCCACGGCCTGGGGTCTGGGACCGCTGCCTGTGCTGATCTTACTGGTGCCGCTCGCGGTGCTGATGGGCTGGGTGCTGCAGAAGGCCGTGCTGAACCGCGTGGTGGGCAGCGATCCGCTGCCCTCGCTGATCGCCACCTTCGGACTGTCGATCGCGCTGCAGAACCTGATGCTGCAGATATGGTCCGCGAACAGCCGATCGTTGCCCGGCCATGGAATAGAGAGTCAATCCATCGAGATCGGCGGTATCTATGTCGGCCTCCTGCCGCTGATCGTGCTGGCCGTCGCCACGGGGTTGACAGGAGGCCTCGACCTGACTCTGAAGCGCACGCGCTTCGGCCGGGCGCTCCGCGCCGCGTCGGCCGATGTCGAGGCAGCGGCGATGACCGGCATCAATCCGCGCGCCGTCTATGCGATGGCGACAGCGGCAGCGGTCGGCATCCTCGGCTTTGCAGCCGTCTTCCAGGCGTTGCGGTCGACCGTCGCGCCGGCCGACGGACCTGCCCAGCTGATCTACGCCTTCGAAGCGGTGATCATCGGCGGCATGGGGACGGTATGGGGCGCCTTCGCCGGCTCGATGGTGCTCGGCATCTCGCAGGCCATCGGCTTCCGCATGGATCCGGGCTTCGGCGTGCTCGCCGGACATATCGTCTTCCTGATCGTGCTGGCGACCCGCCCGCAGGGCTTGTTCGGAAAGGCATTGTCATGAGTGCGATCCCCTATGTGGCAACCGAGGTGCCTCAGGTCCTGGTCCAACGCCAGACCCGGTCCGGTCGCATCGCGATGACGCTGGCTGTGCTGGCGCTGATCGGTGTCGCCGCCATGCCATGGTGGGCCACGACCGGCACGATCCGGTCGATTCTGGTGCTGTGCTGCTACATCGCCGTCGCTCAGCTGTGGAACCTGCTCGCCGGCTATGCCGGCCTCGTCTCGGTGGGTCAGCATGCCTTCATGGGAGCGGCCGGCTATGCGCTCTTCGTGTTGGCCCAGACTTACGGCATCAATCCGTTTGTGGCGGTCTTCCTTTCGCTGCTGGTGCCGGCCGCGCTGGCCGTGCCGATCTACCTGCTGCTGCATCGCCTGGATGGCCCCTATTTTTCGATCGGCACATGGGTGGTGGCCGAGGTCTTCCGGCTGACCGCCTCGAACCTGCCGCTCGTCAATTCCGGCGCGGGCATGTCGCTTCGCGTGATGAAGGACTATTCGGCCTTCGAGCGGAATGTCGCCATGTCGCTGCTCTGCGCGGGGATGCTGCTCGTCACGCTGGGCGGCAGCTATTGGCTGCTTCGCTCGCGCTTCGGCCTTGCGCTGATCGCCATGCGCGACAATCCGGTCGCGGCCGCGAGCCAGGGCGTGAATGTCGTCAAGCTGCGCTTCCTGATCTACGTCGCGTCGGCGGTCGGCTGCGGTCTTGCCGGGGCGATCTATTTCATGGCGCAGCTCCGCATCACCCCGGGATCGGCCTTTGATCCGATGTGGGCGAACGTCGCGATCTTCATCGTCATGGTCGGCGGAATCGGCTCCATCGAGGGCGTTCTGATCGGATCCCTGATTTTCTTCATCGCGGACCGCTGGTTCGGCGAATACGGCGCGACTTATTTCGTTGTCCTCGGCCTGATGACGCTTCTGGTCGCGCTCTACGCCCGGACGGGCATCTGGGGCCTGATCTCGAAACGGTGGGATGCACCATGGTTCCCGATCCGACGCAAGCTCGTCGACCCGAACCGCTGACGAGGAGGATTCATGAAAGCCGCCATCTTCGATAGGGTCGGCGTCCCGCTGCGGATCGGCACGGTGCCGGACCCGACGCCGGCACCGGGCGAGGTCGTCTTGCGTGTCGCCGCCTGCGGCATCTGCGGCAGCGATCTGCATATCACCGAGGACCCCGTGCCTTTCGGCATCGAGGCAGGCTTCGTGCTCGGCCATGAATTCTCTGGGGACATCGTCGCGGTCGGATCGGAGGCAACAGGCCTTCGGATCGGTGACCGTGTCGCCGTCGCGCCTATGCGCGGTTGCGGACACTGCGAAGCCTGCGAGCGCGGCGATCCGGCGCGCTGTCGCGAGATGGAGCTGATCGGCGGCGGCTATGCGCAATACGCGACCGTGGCCGCACGCCAGTGTCACATCCTGCCCGGCGATGTGGCGCTCGAGGATGGTGCGTTGGCCGAGCCACTGTCGGTCGCTCTGCATTGCATCGTCCGCTCGGGCATGAAGCCGGGGGATCGGGTCGCCATCCTGGGCGCTGGGCCGATCGGACTGCTCGTCGCCTTCTGGGCGCGGCGGATGGGGGCGTCGCGTGTCGTGGTGGCCGACATCCACGGCCATCAGCGCGAGCGTGCGCTTGCTCTCGGCGCGACCGGCTTCGCGCTTTCGGGCGAAAAGCTGACCGAGAACCTCGCCGATCTCTGTGGCGGAGCGCCAGACATTGTCTTCGAATGCGTCGGCAAGCGCGGCCTCATCGGCGCGGCGGTCGAAGCGGTGCGGCTGCAGGGCACGGTGGTTGGCGTCGGCTTGTGTATCGGCGGCGACGAATGGGATCCGTTCATTGCGCTGACCAAGGAAGTGAACCTGCTGTTCTCGGTCTTCTTCCATCAGCGCAACGAATTCGGCGTCGCCCTCGATGCGCTGCGCGGCGGACCTTTCGCACCCCAAGCTCTGGTCACCGACCGGATCGATCTCTCGCCAGTTCCGCAGATATTCGAGAGCCTTCGCCGCCGCACCACGCAATGCAAAGTGCTGATTCAGCCGGACCTTGTTTGAGGCCGCACCTGTTTGAGGAGAGTGAAAATGGCCGTTCAATTCGAAACGCTCGAATACGATATCGGCGGCACGGAAACGGTGGTGAAGGCCATCGGTAGAGGCAAGCCCGTGCTGTTCCTGCACGGCGCCTCGACGCTTGAAGGCTTCGGCTTCGCGGAGGGCCTCGCCGACCGCTTCCGCGTGCTCTGCCCGAGCCATCCGGGCTTCGGCTTTTCTGGCCCGGCGCCGCATGTCGCTGCGATGTCCGACCTGGTTCTGCACTACCTGAACCTGCTCGATGTTCTGAACCTGCCGGAGAAGCCTCATCTCATCGGCTTTTCCATGGGCGGCTGGATGGCGACCGAGCTCGCCGGCCTTGCGCGCGAGCGTTTCGACAAGGTGGTGCTGATCGCTCCCGCCGGGCTCAACGACCCCGCGCATCCGGCCACCGATCTGGGCGCGGTCGCGCCGCAGGAGCTGCCGGCCTATCTGGCGCATGACGTCTCGGTGGCGCTGCGCTATTTCCCGGACGGCTCAGACCCCGCCTTTGCCGAGGCCTTCGGCGCCGACCGCGTCCGCGAAGGCGACACGCTCGGCCGGCTGCTGGCGCCGTTCGGCATGGGCCATCCCAACCTGCGGCGCTTTCTGGCGCGTATCGCCAATCCGACGCTGGTCGTCTGGGGCACCAGGGACCGTCTGCTGCCGGCTGGCCAGGCGCCGCTCTTCGTCGAAGC
>NZ_RZOL01000158.1:0-13372 GCF_004022985.1 Mesorhizobium sp. M7A.F.Ca.ET.027.02.1.1
CCGCAATGCGCTCGATCGACCCCCCCCAAACGCGCCAACAGCCGGTTGGTTCCAGATAAAAATGGAATCTTTTAGAAATCTATCAGGCGAAGGCGATCACCCGTGCGGTCGTGAGTGTCGCCTACATCGTGGGGAAGTGGCAGGCGACTTTGCGACCGGGTCGGTATTCCCGCAGCGCTCCGAACGGCAGCGCTCCGCCGCGATTGGGCATCGGGGATGGAAACGGCAGCCCGTTGGAGGGTTCAGAGGGCTCGGTACGTCGCCGGTGAGGATGATGCGCTTGCGCGTCCCACCGGGCGTCGTCTCCACGACGGGAACCGCCGAGATCAGTGCCTGGCTATAAGGATGGGCTGGTGCCGCAAACACCTCTTCCGCCGGACCTTCCTCGACGATCGAGCCGAGATACATGACCGCGATGCGGGTCGACACCTGGCGCACCACCGACAGGTCGTGGGCGATGAAGATGTACGTGAGATTGAGCTTCTCCTGCAGATCGGCAAGCAGGTTGACGATTTGCGCCTGCACCGACACGTCGAGCGCGGAGACGGGTTCGTCCAGGACCACGAGGTCCGGATTCAATGCAACAGCCCGCGCGATGCCGACGCGCTGGCGTTGTCCGCCGGAAAATTCGTGCGGAAACCGCATGACGTGATCCGGCAGCAAGCCGACAAGGTCGAACAGTTCCGCCACGCGTTTGGTGATCTCGCTCGACGAGAGCCTGCCATGGATGCGCAGCGGCTCGGCCACCAGGTCGCCGACGCGCCGGCGCGGATTGAGCGACGCCGACGGATCCTGGAAAACCATTTGCAGGCGGCGCCGCAGCGGCCTGAGTTCGGACAGCGACTTGGAGGTGATGTCGTTGCCTTCGAACAGAAGCTCGCCGTCCGATATGTCGTAGAGCCTCACCAGGCAACGCGCCAACGTGGACTTGCCGCATCCGGATTCGCCGACCAGACCGACCGTCTCGCCGCGCCACACGGTCAGGGAAACATTGTCGACCGCATGAACGGTTCGCTTGCCTTCGGCGGAGAAACGGCTGCCGATGGAAAAGCGCTTGCCCAGCGAACGCGTCTCGAGGATTGGGCGGTTCTTGTCGATCATCGGTCCGCTCATGCCTGTGCCACCCTGAAGCATGCCGCGGCATGGGTGCCGCTCCCGAGGTCGGGCTTGCCGGCCTCGCAGGGCTCGTAGTGAACCGGGCACCGCGGACCGAACGCACAGCCCTGCGGCAATCGCAGCAATGACGGCGGCGAACCGGGAATGGCCGGCAAGCGCCGTGGTTTTTCGCCGGTCAGCGGCGGGATCGAACCCAGCAGCGCGCGCGTATAGGGGTGTCGCGGATCGGAAAACAGCTCCGCGCGACTGCCGCGCTCCACCACGCGGCCGGCATACATGACCATGACCCGGTCGGCGAGTTCGGAGACCACGCCCATGTCATGTGTGATGAAGACGACCGCCGACTTGTGCGTCGCGCGCAGCTTGCGCACCAGATCGAGAATGCCGGCCTGCACCGTGACGTCGAGCGCGGTGGTCGGTTCGTCAGCCACCAGAAGCGCCGGATTGCAGGACAAAGCCATTGCGATCACCGCCCGTTGACGCATGCCTCCGGACAGTTGGTGCGGGTAGCGCGACATCGCCTCGTGCGGGTTCGGAAAATTCACCTCGGCCAGCAGTTCCTCCACGCGCTCCATCGCCTTGGACTTGCTGATGTTGCGATGCGCGCGGATCTGTTCGGCGATCTGCCAGCCGATCGTGTAGACAGGCGTCAGCGCCGTCATCGGATCCTGGAAGATCATCGCGATCTCGTTGCCGCGCAGCCGCCTGAGTTCGCGCGCGGGCAGTCCCACGAGTTCGCGGCCTTTGTAGCGGATCGACCCTTCGATGGTGGCGTTGGGATCGGTGATGAGACCCATGACGGCCAGCAGCGACACGGTCTTGCCGGAACCGGACTCACCGACGACGCCGAGGATTTCGCTTTCCTCGAGGTCAAAGGAAACGCCATCGATGGCCCGCACCAGGCCATCATTTGTGCGGAAGGAAACTCTGAGGTCGCGCACCGACAGTATCATGATGTCCTCAGGCGCGGATCGAGAAGGATGTAGACGAAATCGACGACCGCATTGGCGACAACCACGAACATGGAAGCATACATCACCGTTGCCATGATCATCGGAAGATCGAGATTCTGCAGCGCGTCATAAGTGAGCTTGCCGATGCCGTGCAGCCCGAACACCACCTCCGTCAGCAAGGCCGAGCCTCCGACCAGCGCGCCGAAATCCAGGCCGAACAGGGTGACGAAGGCGATGAGCGACGTGCGCAAGGCATGGCGCAGCAGGATACGGGTTTCCGACAGCCCCTTGGCCCGGGCCGTGCGGATATAGTCTTCCTGCAGGGATTCGATGATTGCCGCGCGCAGCACGCGCCCGTAAATACCGATATAGAGAATGGACAGTGTGCTCCAGGGAATGACCAGGGTCAGGAACCAGCCCTTCGGATCATCGGAGAAATTCTTGTAGCCGAGCGGTGGCACCCAGGAGAACGCCCAGCTGTCGTGATAGCGGCTCTGGGTGATCAGGTTCATCACTTCGCCCAACCAATAGACCGGCATGGAAATGCCGAGCAGCCCTAGCGCCATCAGCAGCTTGTCCAGCCAGCTGCCGCGCGTGGCGGCGGCGGCGATGCCGATGATGATGGAGACCACCACCCACAGGATCGCCGCTCCGAACACCAGCGAGAGCGTGACCGGGATCGAATCCATGACCGCCGGCACCACCTTCCAGCCACGATTGACGAAGGAGGTCAGATCGCCGGTGACGAAGATCTTCTCCATCATCGTCACATATTGCACGTAGAGCGGCCGGTCGAAGCCGAAGCTGTGGCGTACCGCCTCCAGCACTTCGGGCGATGCATTGCGGCCGGCGATGCGCGCCGCCGGGTCGGCGCCCGGCGTTGCGAAGAAAATCAGGAAGACGATGACCGAGATGCCGAACATCACGAACAGCATCTGGCCGAAACGGCGCAGGATTGCGTAGATCATCAGTCGCGCCCCAGCCGAACCTTGGAGCGCGGATCGAGCGCGTCGCGCAGGCCGTCGCCGAAGACATTGAGCGCCATGACGGAAACCGCGATCGCCAGGCCCGGCACCAGCGCCACCAATGGCCTGGTGTAAAGCAGCGCCTGTCCGTCCTGGATGATGGTGCCCCAGCTCGCGGCCGGCGGCTGCACGCCGATCGACAGGAAGGAAAGTGCCGATTCCGTAAGCATGTTCAGCGCCATCATAAGCGGCACGAAGACGATGAGCGTGGTGGTGACGTTGGGCAGGATGTCGCGCCACAGGATGCGCCACCCCGGCACGCCCAGATTGATCGCGGCCAGTACGAACTCGCTCTTGCGCAGCGCCAGAACCTGCCCGCGTATTGGGCGGGCCACGTAGGGCACGTAGACGATGCCGATGATGATGACAGGCAGCCACAGGCTGCCGGACTCGATCTGGATCGGTCCGATCGTGATGCCATGCGCGATGGTGACGATGGAGAGCGAAATCGCCAGTAGATAGATCGGGAACGCCCACAGTATGTCGAGGAAGCGCGACAGCACCGTGTCGGTGACGCCGCCGAAATAGCCGGCGATCAATCCCGCCGCCGTGCCCAGGATCAGGGTGAAGATGGTGGCTGCTCCGGAGATCAGCAACGAGCTCAGCCCGCCATAGAGCATCCTGGCCATGACATCGCGCCCCTGGCTGTCGGCGCCGAGGAAATAATTGCCCAGCCGCCAGGTCGGGCCGAGCGGTGTGTAACCAAGCCCCAGCCCTTCCGTCGATTGTTCCATCACCGGAACGTCGGCACCGTCGATCTGGATGACGGCGTCGAGCGTCGAGGCGAAGGGGTCCACGCCTGCCCATTTTGCATAAAGAGGCGCACTGAGGCAGGCAAGGACGATGAGGAGGAACACGGCCAGCGACGCCATGGCAGCCCTGTCCCTTGCCAGCTTCGCAAACGCGACGGCCCAGGGCCCTCGCGTCTTGCGCGGCATGGCGACAGCTACGTTCGACACGGGCGTGCCCCTCCGCGGTTCGTTACTGCACCCAGGCCATCACTGTACCCAGGATTGGGTGATCATCCAGTTGAACTGCCGGTTGAACTTGAAATTGCCGAGACGTTTGCTGACAAAGTCAAGCCGCTTCGGCGTGAAGAGGCCAACGGCGGGTGCCTTGTCGGTGACTTGCCTGTCGATTTCAGCCCACATTTTGTCGGCGGCTTTCTGATCGGTGACGCCGAGGTCCAATGCCTTTTGCATCTTGGCGTCGATTTCCTTGTCGCAGAAGCCGGCGATGTTGATCGAGGCATCCGAACCTTCACGGAAGGAGGCGCAGCTGAACAGGATGTTCAGGAAGTCCGAAGCCGCAGGATAGTCCTTGTACCATTGGGTAACGGACATCTGCACCTTGTTGTTGGTGTTCTGGATGTAGGTGAACTGGATGTTCGACGAGATCGGCTTGACGTCGGCGACATAGCCGATGCTGGTCAGAACGCTCTGCAGATAGACGCCGATGGACCGCGAAATGGCGGTGTCCTCGACGATGATCGTCACCTTCTGGCCCTTGGTGCCGGAGTCCTCGACGAGCTGCTTTGCCTTGTCGAGATCAGGAGCCGACCATTTGGCGCCCGGATTCTTGGTGAAGGGGCAATAGTCTTCATGGCCGGGGAAGTCCGGGGGCAGGACCTGACAGACCGGCGAGGCCAGCACCTTGCCGCCGAACAGCTTGACCAGCGTGTTGCGATCGATCGCATAGGCAACGGCCTGGCGGGCTTTTTCATTGTCGAAGGGTGCGAGACGGTTGTTCAGCGGCGCGTACCACCAAGCCGAAAGCGGTGAGATGTGCAGCTGGTCCATGGACTTGCTGCCCAGTTCGCCCAGGCGATCGCTGGGCAGAGCGTCGAACATCCAGTCCGCTTCGCCGTTCTGGATCGCGGTGACGGCTGCCTCTTCGGACAGGCCGAAATCATATTGGACGACATCCGGATAGCCGTCCGGCTGAGCTTCTTCGCTCCACTGCTTGAAATTGGGGTTGCGGGAAACCGTCATGCCCTTGTTCGGGTCGAAGGCGGAGATCATGTACGCGCCGGTGCTGGGAATGGGCTTGGAACCCATGTCTTCGGCGGGCGTGTCCGCCGGCAGGACCACGGCATGCGGCAAGGCAAGCTTGTAGAGCAGCTCGGCATCCGGCTTGGTGATGTTGATGGTGATGGTGCCGGCCGCTTCGTCGCCGACAACGCCGCCTTCCAGCGTGCAGCTCTTGGTGTCGGCCAGGCATTTGTCGGCACCGACGATACCGGCATAGAACGTGCCGGAGGTCGGTCCGGAAACCTTGAAGATGCGCTGGAAGGAAGCAACGATGTCCTTCACGCCAAGATCCTGGCCGCTGGAGAACTTGATGCCCTTGCGCAGCTTGAAGGTGAAGGTCTTACCGTCATTGCTGACCTGCGGCAGGGCCTCGGCCAGATCGGGAACGATGGTGAAGCCGTCCATGCCCTCGGCCTTGCGGAAGGCCACCAGGCCGTCATAGATCGGCTGGTACATCTGCCAGCCCTGGTCCGTGTAATTGATGTGCGGATCGAGCGTTCCGGCCGCGGAGCGGGCCAGCAGGCGGATGGTGCCGCCTCGGTGCTCCTTGAGATATTCGGCCTGTGCCGGGGCCAGCCATGTACCGGCCAGCAATGCCGCGGCTGTTGCCGCCAGAAGCAGTTTCTTCATGTCTTCATTCCCCTTTTTTCAATTGTCGTTGTGGTCCAGGAAGTCTCCCACTACCCGCATGCATGCATCTTGCTCTTCGACATGCGGCATGTGGCTGGAATGCTCGAATATCTCCCAGCGCGACCCCTTGATGCCGTCCTTGTAGGGCTGCACGGTCGCGGGCGTGGCCTCGTCGTGACGTCCGGAGATGATCAGCGTGGGAACATCGATGGCCGGCAGACGGTCGACGATGCTCCAGTTCTTCAACGTTCCGATGACGTGGAACTCGTTCGGTCCATTCATCAGATTATAGACGGTCGGATTGCGCACGACCTGGGCGAAACTTTCCGTGACTTCGGGCGGGAAAGGCACGACCCGGCAGACATGCCGCTCGTAGAACATCATCGTCGCCGCCTGGTACGCTGCGTCGTCCGTCGTGCCGGCCTGCTCGTGCCGGGTCAGGGTCTCCTGCACATCCGCAGGCAGATCCGCACGCAACCGGTTGGCCTCTTCGACCCACAGTTTCATGGAAGCCGGCGAGTTGGCGATGGTCAGCGACTTCAGGCCCTGCGGCCGCGTCACGGCATATTCGGCGCCCAGCATGCCGCCCCAGCTCTGGCCGAGGACGTGGAAGCCCGTCCGAATGCCGAGATGGTCGACCAGGTTTTCAAGCTCGTCGATGAACAGCCCAGGTGTCCAGAAATCGGCGCCTTTCTCAGGCAGCAAGGTGGAATTGCCGCAGCCCAACTGGTCGTAGTGGATGACGGCGCGATCCCTTCGCGCAAGAAGCTTGTAGGCATCGACATAGTTGTGAGCGACGCCCGGGCCGCCATGCAGGATCACCACAGGCGCCTTTTCGCCACCGAGATCACCGGTGACCCGATACCAGGTCTCGAAGGCGCCGAAAGCGGCCCGTCCTTCCATGCCTATGATCTCAGATGACATCCCAGTTCCCAGCGCGGTTGAAGGCATCTTGTATTTGTCCGTGACGGCAGGCGCCCTAACTCATGTTGCGGGTGACCTGCACCCATTCTTCCAGCATCTGCACGCCAAATGCCGTGGCGCCTTGCCTGCCGAGAGGCCGATCGGTGTCGGTCAGTTCCTTGCTGGCGATGTCGAGATGCACCCAGGGGCGGTCTTCCGTGAAGTGACGCAGGAAGGCCGCCGCATAGGGAGCGTCGCCGTCTTCCATGTCCTTGGCATGATGCCTGAGGTCCGCGAACGGCGATTGCAGACCCTCATCATAGGCCCGGTCGAGCGGCAGCCGCCAGAACCGCTCGCCGACCGTTTCTCCGGCCGCGATCATCTGTGAAGCGATGGCATCGTCGGTGCTGAATAGGCCTGCGAATATCGACCCCAGGCCACGCGTCACCGAATAGGTCAGCGTCGCCAGATCGACGATCACCGAAGGGTTGAAGCGCGTGGCTGCATAGTAGAGGCAGTCGGCCAGAAGCAGGCGTCCCTCCGCATCCGTGTCGAACACTTCCACTGTCTGTCCCGAGGCCGTGGTGATGATGTCGCGCGGTTTGAGCGCGGTGCCCGATGGCATGTTCTCGGCGATGCCGAGAACACCGACAACGTGTACCGGGCTGCCTTGCCGGGCGAGCGCGATCAGCAGGCCGACCACAGCCGCCGCTCCGCCCATGTCGGCTTTCATGTCGAACATCTGCGCTCCGCCCTTGATGCAGAGGCCTCCCGAATCGAAGCAGACGCCTTTGCCGACGAAAGCGAGTGGTTGGGCGGGAGCACCCTTGCCGCGGTAGCGCAGGACAGCGACCCGTGGCGGACGCGCCGAGCCCGACCCAACGGCGAGGAGCGCGTTCATGCCGAGCTCCTTCAGTTGCGCGGCATCGAGCATTTCGATGTCGATGCCGGCTTCACGCAGCGGCTCCAGATGATCATGGAAATTGTCGGGGTGGAGATGGTTTGGCGGCAGGTTGACCAAGGTGCGTGCATATTCGACGCCGTCGGCGATTGCATTGATCCGCGTCAGCGCCGCGGTCAGATCCGGGCCGCCGGCTCCGACCAGTTTCACCCGCAAGGTTCGATCCGCTCCCGCTCCTTGCCGCCGGTTGCGCATGTCGAAACGATAGCGGCGCAGCCGCATGCCAAGCGCGACACGCGCCAGGATTTCGGCGCCGGATAGTTCAATGCCAGCGATGGGGTCCAGGACCAGAGTGGCCGCGCATTCCCCCTTGCCTTCCAGATGTGCGGCAAGCAGACCGCCGGCGCGCGCCAACGAGAGGGTGGTTACGGCTTCGGCTTTGCCCAAGGCCAGGACAACCACGCGCTTGGTCGATACTGCCTGCGGGGCGATAAGATCGATGCAGGTGCCGAATCCGGCCAAGGCGGCCGGGTCAGAGCATGCACGAGAGAGAATCCCGCTCATCTCAGCGTCCAGAGCCGCTGCCCGGGGACCAAAGCCTGGTTGGGCAGTTTGCAAAATCACGACGACGGAGGTTTCCGCGGAAATCTCCTCCGCAGCTTCGAAGACCGGCGCTGGCGATTGAGGCATAGGCTGGCGCTCTCTCCAATTGCGGCGATACCGAGCAAAGCTTCGCTCTCCACCGGTGAGACTGGTCAAGCCGGTCTCAGCCGTCGATGGTATGGTACCGGTGTTCCCAAACAGTCGCTTGAGACGACTTAATTGCTCTTGTCCTCTGGGTATCCCCTAAGGGGGCAGGCAATCAAACGCGAATTCTGCCCATGTCGATTGACAAAAACTCAACTGACAATTCATGATCGTCCAATGGCCCTTCCCTCACTCAATGGCATGCGCGCTTTCGAGGCCGCCGCTCGCCTCGGCAGCGTCAAGGACGCGGCGGAAGAACTGCATCTGACACCCTCGGCTGTCAGCCGCCACATCCGCGCGCTTGAACGAAATCTTGGCCAGGACCTGTTCGAACGCGGTTTTCGCCAGATAACGCCAACCATCAGGGGCTCCTACTATGCGCGCAGCCTCTCGGAGGCGTTCGAAGCCATCTGGCGCGCCACCGATGACGTCAGCCTCTCGGACGGCTCGCGCCACGGCAAGATCCAACGGGTCCGGGTCTTGTGCGTGCCCACCGTTCTGAACCTTTGGCTGGCGGACCGGTTGCCGAACTTTCGCCGGTTGCATCCGTCGGTGGATTTGGAGATCTCCACTTCAGGCAAGCGCGCCAACTTCGATTTGGCCATTGTCGACGAGTTCGTCTACAAGGCCGGCCCGGCTTTGACGCTGCTGATCCCGCTGCTTTTGACCCCGGTCTGTGCGCCTTCGCTTTTGGAGGGGCCTGTGCCGCTGCGATCGCCGGCCGATCTGGTCAATCATCATCTGATCCATGAATGCGAAACCATGAGATGGAAGCGTTGGCTGGAGCAGGAAGGCGTTCTGGAAACGACGCCAAAATCCAGCACAACACTGGATGATTGTACGCTCATCATGCGCGAAGCGATCAATGGCGCCGGAATAGCGCTTGCGGACACGATCATGGCGCAAGATTTTCTGCAGCAAGGCAAACTGGTCGCGCCGTTCCATGTCCGCCACACCTATCCGGCCGGCATTTACCTGCATCAGCGTCGCAGCATCGGCAACAAACCAGGCACCGGCCTGTTTCAGGATTGGCTGCTCGCTGAAGTCGCGGACCACAAGCAGGTGATGGCCATCGCTTAGGGCCCCCTACCGAAGATGTCGGCAGCCACCGCTTCACATTGGAAGCCCAGCGTCGAACTTCGAATCATCCGTGCCAGGTTCAGCGATGACCCACCATCACCTTGCATCGATAATCGCAGTTCTCATTGAATATCTTTAAGGCCAAAGCCGGCAAATAGGTTGCTTGTCGGTTCCCCTGCGGCAGGCTTAACCTGCACGCGGCCAACGCGTGAGGGCGCGTGCTGCAAAAGGGGAACATTGCCATGACGATACAGGGTGCTTCACCTGATCTGTACAACGAGGATCTGGCTCCGGCCAAAGTTCGAAACTGGGGACCATTCTCGATCTTCAACGTCTGGACATCGGACGTCCACAGCCTTTGGGGCTACTATCTTGCCGCCAGTCTGTTCCTGTTTTGCGGCGGCTTCGTCAATTTCATCATCGCCATCGGCATCGGATCGCTGATCATCTATGTGCTGATGAACATGGTCGGCTATGCCGGCGTGAAGACGGGCGTGCCCTACCCCGTGCTTGCCCGCGCCTCTTTCGGCATCTGGGGCGCCAACATACCGGCACTGGTGCGCGCCATCGTCGCCTGTTTCTGGTACGGCGCGCAGACAGCCGCCGCCTCGGGCGCGATCGTGGCGCTGCTGATCCGCACGCAATGGTTCGCCGATTTCAACGCCAGCACGCATTTCCTCGGCCATACCGGCCTGGAGGTGATCTGCTTCGTGGTCATCTGGGGCTGCAACTGCTGATCATCCAGAACGGCATGGAAACGGTGCGCCGCTTCCAGGACTGGGCCGGCCCCGCGGTTTGGGTGATGATGCTGATCCTGGCGATCTATCTCTGCGTCAAATCCGGGAGATTTGCCTTCACCAGCGATATCCCGATGGACGTGCTGCTGGACAAGACGAAGGACGCGGGCGTGCCGGGCACGCCGGGATCGTGGACCTCGCTGTTTGCGGTGGCGGCAATCTGGGTCACCTATTTCTCGGCGCTCTATCTCAACTTCTGCGATTTCGCCCGTTACGCGCCGGACAAGGCATCGCTGCGCAAGGGCAACATCTGGGGCCTGCCGATCAACCTGATCCTGTTTTCGCTGGTCGCCGGCGTAACCACCATTGCCGCCTTTGATGTCTATGGCGAGGTGCTGCTGCATCCCGACCAGATCTCGGCGAAATTCGACAGCTGGTTCCTGGCAGCGCTCGCAGCCTTGACCTTTGCCGTGGCAACCCTCGGCATCAACGTGGTGGCAAACTTCGTCTCGCCGGCCTTCGACTTCTCCAACGTCTTTCCCAGGCAGATCGACTTCAAGAAGGGCGGCTATATCGCGGCCGTGATTGCCCTGCTACTCTACCCCTTCGCGCCGTGGGAAGGCAGTGCCGCTTCCTTCGTCAACATCATCGGCGCGACAATGGGGCCGATCTTCGGGGTGATGATGGTCGACTACTACCTGATCCGGAAGGGCGAGGTCGACGTCGAGGCGCTTTACCGCGAAGACGGCGAGTTCCGTTTCCAGGGCGGCTGGCACGTCAACGCCTTCATCGCCGCCGGCATCGGCGCCATCTTCTCGTCGATCCTGCCCAACTTCACCAACTGGCTGCCGTCCTGGTGGGGCGTCTATGGCTGGTTCTTCGGCGTGGCGATCGCCGGCATTATCTACTACGTGCTGCGCACCGCCGCCCTTGGCGCAGGCGCCAAGACCGCGAAAGCCTGACAAGGTGAATCTGGGGCGGCGAGAGCCGCCCCAAAACCTACCCCAGCATCTCGGCCAATCTGCGCACTGTGTTCCAGTTGCGCGACGTGCCCGTGCCCATGCGCTTGTGATTCATTGCCGCAAGCAGCCGCGAGCTTGGCCTCTCTCGCGAAAAGACGACCCAGATGTCGCCGCCGAGCGAAGTCACTTTCTCGTCCTCGGCGGCATAGGCCTGCAGTGCCGTCACGGCCTCCTCGGGCGCAGGCTTACGCATCACGCGCACCGCCACCTGATCCGCGGTCGCATTCGATTCCACCGGAAACGGATTGCCGGCGGCAAGCTTCAGCCAGTCCTCGGCACCGCGCACGATGATATCGACATGGCGGCCGAAGGTCTTTTCAAAGGCTGCCTCCAACCACTGTTCGAGGTCGGCGATATCCGTCACCGGCGCTTCGAAGACCAGATTGCCCGTCGCCACCAACGTGCGCGGGTTATTTAGCCCGAGCTCTTCGGCCATGGCCTTGAGGTCGGCCATGACGACCCGGCGGCCCTCGCCCAGGATGATGCTGTAAAGCAGCGCGACATAGGTCTGCATTGCCGCCCGACCTGATCGCTACACCAGCCGGCTCTGCTCCACGGCCGCCTCGATGAAACTGGCGAACAGCGGATGCGGCTCGAGCGGCCGGCTTTTCAGTTCCGGGTGATACTGCACGCCGATGAACCACGGATGGTCCGGGTATTCGACCGTTTCCGGCAACACGCCGTCGGGCGACATGCCGGCAAACACCAGGCCGCAATCCTCGAGCCGCTCCTTGTAGTCGACATTGACCTCGTAGCGGTGGCGATGGCGCTCGAAAATCTGTGTGTCGCCATAAATCTCGGCGATCTTGGAGCCCTTGGCGAGCTCGGCCTGATAGGCGCCGAGCCGCATCGTGCCGCCGAGATCGCCGGTTTCGCGGCGCTTCTCCAGCATGTTGCCTTTCAGCCATTCGGTCATCAGGCCGACCACCGGTTCCTCGGTCGGACCAAACTCGGTCGAAGACGCATGTTCGACGCCGGCCAGCGACCGCGCTGCCTCGATGCAGGCCATCTGCATGCCGAAGCAGATGCCGAAATACGGCACCTTGCGCTCACGCGCGAACTTCGCCGCCAGGATCTTGCCTTCCGCACCGCGCTCGCCAAAGCCGCCTGGGACCAGGATGCCATGCACCTTTTCCAGCCAGGGCGTCGGATCCTCTTTTTCGAAGATCTCCGATTCGATCCAGTCGAGCTTGACCTTGACGTGGTTGGCAAGGCCGCCATGCGAGAGCGCCTCGATCAGAGATTTGTAGGCGTCCTTGAGGCCGGTATATTTGCCGACAACGGCGATGGTGACCTCGCCTTCCGGATTGTGGATGCGGTTGGATACCGCCTGCCACGGCTCCATGCGCGGCTTCGGCGCCGGATCGATGCCGAAGGCGGCCAGCACTTCCGAATCGAGCCCTTCCTTGTGATAGGCCATCGGCACATCGTAGATATGCGGCACGTCGAGCGCCTGGATCACGGCACTTTCGCGCACATTGCAAAACAGCGACAGTTTCCTGCGCTCTTCCTTGGGAATGGCGCGGTCGGCACGGACCAGCAGGATATCGGGCGCGATGCCGATGCCGCGCAGCTCCTTGACCGAATGCTGAGTCGGCTTGGTCTTCAGCTCGCCTGCCGTCGGGATGTAGGGCATCAGCGTCAGATGGACGTAGACGGCGTTGTTGCGCGGCAGGTCGTTGCCGAGCTGGCGAATAGCTTCCAGGAATGGCATCGCCTCGATGTCGCCGACCGTGCCGCCGATCTCGCACAACACGAAATCATAGTCGTCATTGCCGTTGAGAACGAAATTCTTGATCTCATCGGTGACGTGCGGGATGACCTGCACGGTTGCGCCGAGATAGTCGCCGCGCCGCTCGCGCTCGATGATGTTCTTGTAGATGCGGCCGGTGGTGATGTTGTCCTGCTGGTTGGCGGAGCGGCCTGTGAAGCGCTCGTAATGGCCAAGATCAAGATCGGTTTCCGCACCATCGTCGGTGACGAAGACTTCGCCATGCTGGTACGGCGACATCGTGCCGGGATCGACATTCAGGTAGGGATCGAGTTTTTTGATGCGTGCGCGATAGCCTCGCGCCTGCAGGAGAGCCCCAAGGGCCGCTGCGGCA
This sequence comes from Mesorhizobium sp. M7A.F.Ca.ET.027.02.1.1, assembly GCF_004022985.1. NCBI lineage: Bacteria > Pseudomonadati > Pseudomonadota > Alphaproteobacteria > Hyphomicrobiales > Phyllobacteriaceae > Mesorhizobium > Mesorhizobium sp. M7A.F.Ca.ET.027.02.1.1. The sequence continues at coordinate 13,250 of NZ_RZOL01000158.1, forward strand.
ATGCCTTTTCCAAGTGAGGAAACCACGCCGCCTGTGATGAATACATATCGCGCCATGGGAGTCATCGCTTAACGCGGCCGGATTGATTCCGCCAGAGAAAAAACCGCCGCGAAGCTTTTTTCC
>NZ_RZOL01000159.1:0-13359 GCF_004022985.1 Mesorhizobium sp. M7A.F.Ca.ET.027.02.1.1
CGCCAGGAGTGAGGGTAGCTGTGCTTCAGCCGGCCGCGCGCGAACAGCGCGTTGCGCTTGATCATCTCGTCGATGACGGCCTGGTTGGCGTTGCCCTTCTTGCCGTTGTCGTCGATGACACGCGCCGGTCCACCCTCCTGGTCGGGGCCGAAACCCGGCGCGTCCTTGGTGAAGAAGCCGCCATCGTCGACGGTGAACGGGATGGCGGGATCGATGCCGCGTGCGCGCAGATCCACCGCCGCATCCATCCAGGCGTCAAAGTCCTCGCGGCCGTGGCCGGGCGCGGTGTGGACGAAGCCGGTGCCGGCATCGTCGGTGACATGGTCGCCGGCGAGCATCGGAACGGCAAAGTCGTAGCCGCCGCAAAAACCCTTGAGCGGATGCGAAAGCGTAAGGATTCCAAGCTCTTGCGCCGAAACGCTGCGGAGACGATTCAAGGTGACCTTGGCCTTGACCGAGGAGTCTTCGGCCAGCGCATCGGCAAAGATCAGTTTTTCACCCGGCTGCGGGCCGAATGCGTTCTCGGCTGCCGTGACCTCATAGAGGCCATAGTTGATGCGCGGCGAATAGTTGACGGCACGGTTGCCGGGGATCGTCCATGGCGTCGTCGTCCAGATGACGACATGTGCCTGCAGCAGATCGAGTGCGCCCTCCGTCAGCTTGGTCTCGCCATCGACAGGGCGGGCCAAGCTGGCGACCGGAAACTTCGCCCAGATCGTGTCGCTCTCATAGTCGTGGTACTCGATCTCGGCCTCGGCCAGCGCCGTGCGCTCGACCACGCTCCACATCACCGGCTTGGAGCCGCGATAGAGCTGGCCCGACATGGCGAATTTCAAAAGCTCGCCGGCGATGCGCGCTTCGGCATGGAAAGCCATCGTCGTATAGGGGTTCTTGAAATCGCCGATGACGCCGAGGCGCTGGAACTCGGCCCCCTGCACGTTGATCCAACCCGAAGCGAACTCACGGCATTCCTTGCGGAATTCGTTGACCGGCACCTCGTCCTTGTTCTTGCCCTTGGCGCGGTACTGCTCCTCGATCTTCCACTCGATCGGCAGGCCGTGGCAGTCCCAGCCGGGCACATAGTTCGAGTCGTAGCCGCGCATCTGGAACGAGCGGGTGATGACATCCTTGAGGATCTTGTTCAGCGCGTGGCCGATATGGATGTTGCCGTTGGCGTAGGGTGGCCCGTCATGCAGAACGTATTTCGTGCGGCCGGCAGCGCTCTCGCGCAGCTTGCGGTAGAGATCCATGTCCTGCCAGCGCTTGACCAGCAGCGGCTCCTTCTCCGGCAAGCCGGCACGCATCGGGAAGTCCGTCTGCGGCAGGTAAAGCGTCTTGGAATAGTCGATCGTTTCAGTTGTATCGGTCATTGGTCTGCCATTTGCATTGCCCGGCGGGCGTACAAGCTCGGGCGTGAACTATCATGTTATGGAAAAAGCGCGAGGGGGCGCGCAGAAACTCCCGGCGGCTCCGGCGGCGCTCAGGCCACCCGGAACACCGGGCCTGTAATTCGTATCGCGATCGCGAAAAGGCGCGAAAAGCTGGTCATGGCTGGGCTTTTAGCCGAAGCCACGGCAGGAATAAAGCGTCTCGTTCGATTCACTTACATCGTGAAATCGAAGCGGTAGGTGGTCGACACGCCAATCATGAACTGGTTGCGGTCGCCGCGCTCCTTGACCAGGCTGGAATCGGCCGCCGGTCCCATCAGGCGCGAATATTCGCCAAACAGGCTGGCGGTCATCGGCTCGGTCACCTTCCAGGTTATGGCGCCGCCGAGGCCGGTCGATTTCAGCCCGCCACCGGGATGATATTCGCTCAAGCCCGAGGCCACGGCTTCCTGCGCGTTGACGCCGTAATAGGCGTCGAAATAATTGCCTGAGGCGAAGGAAACACGCGGGCCGCCCGAAATCCTGACGGTCGGCGTCACATCGTAAAAGGCGTCGGCGGCAATGTCGGCGACAAAGCCGTTGTGAGCGCGAATGCCGTGGCGCAGCTCGGCGCGGGCGCGCAGCCAGTCGGTCGGATAGAATTCGAAGAAGCCGCCGACTTCCCCGCCCCAGCGCACCGGATCGAGGCCCTTCAGCTCATCGGCGTTGTCGTCATCGCGGGAAAACAGGAACTTGCCGGTCAGGCCAGCGCGGAAACCGCCATCATCGACCAGCGCCAGCGAGATGTTGTCGTTGCGCGAGACAAAGCGGGCAGCAGGTCCGGCCTTGCCCAGCGAAATGATCGGCGAGGCGCTGAGCAGGTACTTTTTGCCGCCCTCGAAATTCGGCGCCACCATGCCGGTGGCACCTACGGTCAGATACCAGTCGCCGGACAGCCAGCTGCCCTCGCCCGCATTGGCAGCGCCCGTCCCACCCAGCACCGCGGCGGCCAACACAAGAGAGATTCTTCCGACCGAACTCATGGCCACTCCACTAACACAACGCATATGATTGCCGATGACAGCTTTGACGGCCGTTTGGTAAAATTTGATTTAAAGCCGAGACATATGCTCGCGCTTTGCCGCGATCCCGCTGCCGGTCATCGGCTGGACGTTGGCTCGCGCCCGGATTACCTTCCATCCGCAGTATTCCGCAGCCCTCGATGGAGACCGCGACAATGACCCTGCATGGCGATGCCTTGAAAATCGGGATCGAACAGACACGGACAAAATGGGGATGGTTTGTCGCACTCGGTGTGCTGCTGCTCATCTTCGGCGGCATTGCCTTCGCCAATCTGTTCGTCGCCACGGTGGCTTCCGTCTACGTCGTGGGATGGCTGATGCTGATGGCGGGTATCATCGAGATCGTGCACGCGTTCGGCGTCAAGTCCTGGAATCGCTTCTTCTACTGGCTGCTCAGCGGACTGCTGTACGCCGTCGCCGGCTTCTTCGCTTTCGGCAATCCGTTGCTTGCCTCGGCGGTGCTGACGTTCCTGCTGGCGATCGCGCTGGTCGCGTCAGGGGTGCTCAGGGCCTGGGTCGGCTACAGCCACCGGCCGGAACGCGGCTGGGGCTGGCTCGTCGCCGCCGGTGTCATCAGCGCGCTTGCAGGTCTGATAATCGCCATGGGCTGGCCGGTCAACAGCCTGTGGGTGCTCGGTCTGTTCCTTGCGATCGATCTGATCTTCCAGGGCTGGACCTTCATCGCCGTCGGCCTGGCGCTGAAAAAGTAGGGATCATGCCTGGACTCAAAAAGCCATGGCCGCGTCGAGATCGGAGAGCGGCTTGACGCCGGCAAGCAGCGCGCGTGCCTCGGCTTCATCGCGCTTCATCTGCGCGACCAGCGCATCGAGCCCATCGAACTTCACCTCCGGGCGCAGGAAACCGAAGAAGGAAACCTGACAGACCTCGCCATAGAGGTCTTCGGAGAAGTCGAAGACGAAGGTTTCCAACAGCGGCGCGCCATTGTCGTCGACCGTCGGGCGACGGCCGAAGCTGGCGACACCGTCGTGGAGCGTGCCGTCGGCGCGGCGGAAGCGGACGGCATAAATGCCCTCCTTGAGTGCGGCTTCCGCCGACAGCCTCATATTCGCGGTTGGAAAGCCAAGGGTGCGGCCAAGCTGCTGTCCGCCGACCACCTCGCTTTCGACGGTGAAGCGGTAGCCGAGCAGACCGGCGGCTTCAGCCACTTCGCCCTCGCCCAGCAATCCGCGGATGCGGCTGGACGACACCACCTCGGCGCCCTCGTCCCGGAAGGCGTCGACGAGCGTGACGCCGAAGCCGTGACGCTCACCCGCCGCCATCAGGTAGGCCGGGCCGCCTTGACGATCCTTGCCGAAGTGGAAATCGAACCCGGTCACGGCGTGGGTAATGCCAAGGTTCGTTTCCAGCACATCCGTCACGAACGCTTCCGCCGACAGCGAGGCGAAGTCGCGCGTGAACGGCTGCTCGACCAGCGCGGCAAAGCCCAGCAGCGACAGGAGCCGCGCCTTCATCGGCGGCGGCGTCAGCACGAACAACGGGATATCAGGCCTGAAGATCTTGCGCGGATGCGGTTCGAACGTCAGCACCAGGGCCGGTACGCCGCGCCGTCCGGCCTCGGCAGAGGCGCGCTCGAGCACCGCCTGATGGCCGCGATGGACGCCATCGAAATTGCCGATCGCCACCACGCCGCCGCGCAGGTCGGCGGGAAGCGGCGCGGTTGCCAGGACGCGTTGGAAGGCTGCCATCGTCACCTACCGAAGTCTGGGAATGACGGCCACCGGACCATAGCCATGCTTTTCCAGGAACGCCGCCAGTCTTGCCGGATCCGGTTGCAGGGCATCGCCATAGTCGCGGGCATGGATGCCGCCGGAGACATAAAGAACATCGAAGCCATTGTCGGCGGCGCCCTTCACATCGGTCATCATGCCGTCGCCGATGGCCAGCACCTGGCCGCGCTCGACCGGCCGGCCAAGAATCTCGGCAACTTCCTTCATCGCGAGATTGTAGATCGGCGCGTATGGTTTTCCAGCGATCAATGTGCGGCCGCCAAGCTGGGCATAGTCACGCGCCAGCGCGCCGGCACACCAGATCATGCGTTCGCCGCGCTCGACCACGATGTCGGGATTTGCGCAGATGAAAGGCAGGTTCCTGGCGCGCAGCCGCCGCAGGAGCTCCGTGTAATCCTCGGGCTTCTCGACCTCGTCGTCGAACAGGCCGGTGCAGACGACGCCGGACGCCTCGAACTCCTCGACAAGCTCGACGTCGAGACCTTCATAGAGGGTGACGTCCCGGTCGGCGCCGATAGGGAAAATCTTGCGCGGCCCTTCGGCGATCAGATCCCGCGTCACGTCGCCTGAGGTAACCACCCGGTCGTAGGCTGACGGTGGAACACCGATCGCGTTCATCTGCGCCACGACATCGGCACTTCTGCGCGGCGAATTGGTGATCAGGACGACGGGGATTTTCGCCTCTCGAGCCCTTGCCAGTGCGGAAGCCGCCACCGGGAAATGCGTTTCGCCATTATGGACCACGCCCCAGACGTCGCACAGGATTGCCGAATAGGCCTTCGACACGTCTTCGAGCGAGCCGATGATTTCAGGCGAATTCGCCATGCCGTTTCCTTCAGTCGTGATCGTTGCGACGCCGCGACCGACGGTTCGCCGCAGCCGGTTCGGATTAGCCGAACCGTCCCGGCCTGTCACCAGCTTTCGCCAGGCGCGCGAGCGGCAGTGGATGTCTCGCGCGAAAGGCTGCGATGGGTAAAGTCCAAGGTTTCCTCGCTTCAGTAGCTGCAATGGCGGCGCACTATCGTGCCGTGGGGCCGGCATGGTTAACTAACCTCCAAAAAACTGGCCGGTCTTTGACGCATCCAGCAACGTGAAAATTAGCGTTTTATGAGCATCGTCATGCCGACCACTGGTTTCTGGGCTGGGATGCTAAAAGCGATGATCCTCGGATTCGCGCGCGACAGGCGCGGCAACTTTCCCTTGGCAACCGCCATGGCGATGCTGCCGATGATGCTTGGCGTTGCCGGAGTCATGGATCTGGTGGGCACCAGCGAGGATGCCGCGCAATTGCAGAACTCACTGGACGCGGCGGGGCTCGCCGTCGGCACAAAGTATTCGCCCGGCATGACGGCAGGTGATGTCCAGGCGCTCGGGCTGACATTTTTCGCGGCCAATATGAGCATTGCCGACCAGCAAGAATATTCGGGCAGCGTCTCCGCCTTTTCGGCAGCCGCGAGCGGCGACCCGAGCGCCTACTACATCTCGGTTTCGTCCAAAATCAGCCGAGCAAGCTTCATCAGCGGCGCGCCCGCTTGGCAGGCTCACCGCTCGGCCTCGGTCAAACTTGAGCCTGGCGCGCAAGCCTGCGTGCTGGCGCTCGATCCGCAGGCATCCGCCGCCGTGAGCCTGCAGGGCTCGACCAGCGTCTCGATGAGCAACTGCGTGATCGCGGCAAACTCGGATGCGCCCGACGCCGTGAACAGGGGCGGTTCCGCACTGGTTTCAGCGGGCTGCGTCTCGACTGTCGGCGGCACTTCCGGGCTTTCGTCACCCAACGCCACACTCACCTGTGGAATGCCGCTCGAACATCAATATGCGTCTTTTGATCCTCTGGCCGACGTCGTCCCTCCCCCCTTCACATTGTGTCTGCCGGTCCCGAACGGCAAAACCTACACGCTGTCGCCCGGCACGTATTGCGACAAGACATTGTCGGGGGACATCACACTTGATCCGGGCGTCTACATCCTGCGCGGCACCACCATCAAGCCCGGCGGCAACGGTAGCCTGACAGGCCACGGCGTGACTATATTCCTCATGGAAGGCGCACAGCTCTACATAAATGCCAATGAGAAAGTGGACCTTTCCCCGTCCACCAGCGGCCCCTATGCCGGCATCACCATTTTCGAGGATCACGGGAACACGTCCGCCTTGACGCTCAATGGCGGGGCAAATTCCACGATCAGCGGTTTCGTCTATGCGCCTGACGCGCCCATTTCCTACGCTGGCAACTCAGATATGAGCAGTCAGGGCGATTGTCTGAGGCTTGTCGGCAAGACCGTGCTGATGACGGGAAACTCGTCCGTCAGGACGGATTGCACGGCCATGCTTGGAAATCGCGAGATGTATGCCAGTCGCCGCATCACTCTCGCGAAATGAAGAGGCCACGTTTCGTGCGTCAGCGGTAGTGAAAGCGCCGGTCGCCCACCGTCTCGATCGGCACATCGGTTGCGAAAATCGGTCATCCGGCGCCGGCTGATGGCACGGTGCGGAAGGCACTCGCGCTGAAGATGGCGACAGACGCGCAGCGCTGAGAGTGCAAAACGGCAGTCGCCACTATCAGCCGCCGAAGACGTCTTTCAGGAATGCATGAGAGGCAAGGATGGATTGCTCGGCCGCATTGTACTGCATCCGGTGACCATAGGTCTCGATGCCAGTCTTCAATCCTGCGGAGTCAAATCCGTGACGAGCACCCGGGTAGACGTCAAGCTGTACGGAGCTTCCCTTGCCGCTGCGCTGCGTCATCATCTCCTGGCAAATTTTGGCGGGGGTCCGATCGTCAAGCTCGCCGATCAGTATCAAGGTCGGGGCCGCCATGTCGCCATTCGTTGCCGAACAATCCGGATAGTAGGCGATCGCAGCCTTGAATTTGCGCTCCATAAGCCGCTCGTCTCCACCAGATTGCAAGGCCTCGAGCGTTGCGTTCCCGCCAGCGGAGAACCCCATCAACGCAATGCGCCGCGGTTCGACAAACTGTATTTCGATAGGAATTCCAGAGCGCCGTAGGCGTCATATACGCGATCAACAGAGTGGAGGCCATCACAGGTCTCCTTTATGCCGCGGGTGCTGAAGCTGTCGACGACGAGGACGACGTAACCCCAGGAGGACAGTCGCTCGGACCAGGTTTTCTTTACACTTCCGGGCAGACCTGAACATCCGTGCAGAACCACGACAGCCGGGAACGGCCCCTCACCCGGCGGACGCGTTAAATACCCCTGCAGCGGCGTGCCGGGAACGGCCTTCGGGACCTTGCCGCCTGCTTGCGCAATGCGCTTCTGAAATGACGTTGGCTCCGAAGCCGCGCTTTCAAACTGCACCGGCTGGTCAGCGCGCGCTGGCGCGGCAGGCAGATAGCTACCGATACAAAGGCAGGTCAGACAGACGATCTTGTTGGGCAGGCTCGGCAGGGAGAAGGCCATGGGTGCCTGCTTCGTTACATCGGCCGCCTTATCTGCTGTACCCGCTCGGGCTCGACCACCTTGCGGTAGAGATGCCAGGTGGCATGGCCGAGCACCGGCATGACGACGGCGAGCCCGGCAAACAGCGGGATCGAACCGATCACCAGAAGCACGGCGACCAGCAAGCCCCACAGCGCCATTTGCAGCGGGTTGGCCATCACCGCCCGGGCCGAGGTCTCGATCGCCGAAACGGCGCCGACGTCACGGTCGAGCAGCAGCGGGAAGGCAACCACGGTGGTGGCCAGCACAACTACGGCGAAGACAAAGCCCGCGGCATTGCCGGCAAGGATCAGCGTCCACCCCTTGCTGGTGGTCAGCACGTCGCGGATGAAGCCACCAATCGAGGCCGGCGGCTGGTCGCCAAACAGCCCAGTGTAGATCGATTGCGCGGTGTAGAGCCACAGCAGGAACAGCGCCACCAGCATGACGCCGATGACAGCGATCGACGGAACCGCGGACGAGCGCCGCACGTCAAACGCGTGCCGCCAGGAGGTGTTCATGCCGAGCTCGCGCCGGCGGCTGATCTCGTAAAGGCCGAGGGCCGCAAATGGCCCAAAGCAGCGCGAAACCCGACATCAGGGGATAGATGAGCTGGATGGCATTGGCGCCGGACGTCCACTGCGTCAGGATCAAGCCGACAATGGGATAGATCAGGCACAGGAACACGTAGTGCGATGGTTTTGCCCAGAAATCCTCGAAGCCGAGACGCAGCGCGTCCCAAAGGTCCGACGTGGTGATGCGGCGCACCGTTGGCTGCACATGCATTCCACGTGCGTCCGCCATGACATGAAAGCCGGCCATAACCTTCCTCCCGTGTGTCGGGGCGGTGTGTCGGGGCGGTCACCGCCTGGATGGCCGCCCGGAGCTGCCATTTCTCGTACAGCGTTATCCTAGCCGATTTAGAAGCAGTTGTCGCCAAGTCCGCCGGTAACGGCTGGTTGAACCGGGCGGCAGCAGACTTGGCGCCGCGCGCCGCCATGCACTTGGCGCCGCGCGGCTGGCAACTTATGAAGCGAAGCGATCGATCACCTCAGTCAGGGGGACGTGGCCAAGGCAGGCGCCAGAACCGGCGGGCTGTTCGCCATCCTCGACAGCCAGCGCATAACGCACGGCCGGATCGGATTCGATGCGAAGGCGCAATCCGGCCAGCTTGGGATAGGCAGCGCCGTCGATCGCCTGGTGAAACTCCGCCCAGCGCGCCACGCCGATCAGCGTGGTATCGGCCAGCGTCAGCCGGTCGCCGACCAGGAAATCCGTGTCGGCGATCATCGCCTCGAGCCGATCATGACGTTCCGCAACGGCCTTGCGGCCGAACTCCCGCAAGGTCGCCTTCAGCGCCGGTTCATCCGCCGCCATTTCCAATGCCACCCAGAGCGGGCTGAAGGCGGCGGTGAAACCGGTGTTCACGAAGGCCATCAGCTGGTGCATGCGGTCGGCTTGCGGCGTGCGCGGTTCGAAGCTGATGCGGCGCTGTGTGTCGCGGGCTTCGAGCCACGAGGCGATGGCCATTGTCTCGGTGAGCACCCGGCCTTCGTCGGTGATCAGCACCGGCGTTTCCTGACGGTCGTTGATGCTGGCATAGGCATCGTTTTTCATCTCGGTGAGCATGTCGACGCGGCACAGGCGATAGGGTTGCCCGACGCGTTCAAAGGCAGCGACAAGCCCCATCGAGCTTCCCGCCGGGAAGCCGTAAAGGAGGATAGGTTCCATTTGTTTTCTTCCGTGATTGAGAGGATCACGCCGCGCAGCGAAACTTGACCCTAAACGCTTGTCGTCCCATGTAAATTACGCACAATTCTGTAACCAGGATCCGCCCATGAAAGACGTCGTCTCACGCTGCCCGATCGAAGAGACCATGCGCGTGCTCAGCGGTCGCTGGCCCACACTGCTGCTCTATTATCTGAAGGACGGGACCAAGCGGTTCAGTGAACTGAGACGTGACAACCCGACCGTGTCGCATCGCATCCTGACCCTGGAACTGCGCAAGCTGGAAGAAGCCGGCATCGTGCGGCGCACGGTGCGTCCGGGTTATCCGTTGCGGGTCGACTATGACCTCACAGCGCCTGGCCGCCGGCTTGTACCGCTCATCGACGCGCTCGGGTCGTGGTGGGTGCATACGGAAGACGACCGGATGGGCGGTTCCTCGGACGCAGATCTCGATACTGCCGCCTAACATCTTCGATTTTCGCCGCCCTGCCCGGCAAAAGCCATGATCGACGTTATCTCAGGGGCATGACCATAGCGAAAATCGAAACCCACCCGATCCCGAATCTGCACAGACGCATGGTGCTGACCGGCCTCGCAGCCTTGGCGGGCCTCGCCGCCTGCAGCACCGTTTCACTGCCGTCAGGCGAAGGCGCCGGGGTCTCCTCCTCCGCCACCAGCACGCTGGCCAGCATCCGCGCCTCGGCGGGGCTCGCGCCGCTGGTCGCCGACCGGCAACTCGAACAGGCTGCCCTGCAGCAGGCCGGCTACATGGCGCAGCGCCGCCGCATGAGCCACACCACCGGCTGGGGCAAGGATTTCGCCTCGCGCGTCAAGGACAATCGAATTTCCGGCGCCGCGGCGGAGAACATCGCCGAGGGTCGTTTCGACCTCGAGAAGCTGTTCGACATCTGGGTGCATTCACCTGGCCATCGCCGCAACATGCTCGACCCGCGCTTCACCCGCTTCGGCCTTGCCTATGTGCGCGACGGCGGCGACAGCAAGCTCCGTTACTGGAGCCTCGTGCTCGGAAAATAGAGCTAGTCCATATGCGCTGCCGGCGCGCCGCCGGCAGGCGCCTGCTTGGGCTTGCGCAGCAGGAAAACAAACGGGATGGCAAGCAGCGTCATCACCATGAGTATTTTGAAGTCGTTGACGTAGGAAATCATCATCGCCTGCAGATTGACCATGCGATCGACCTGCGAAAGCGCCGTCGGATCGCCGCTCGCGGCGGCAGGAGAGACCGCCCAAAGATTGGGGTTGAATGGGTTGATGAAGGCCGAAAGCTCGGTGTGATTGATCTGCGTGTTGCGCACCATCAGAACCGTCACGACCGACACGCCTATGGACGAGCCAAGATTGCGCACCAGGCTGAACAGGGCCGTGGCATCGGTGCGGAAGCGAATGTCAAGCGTGGCGAAGGCGACGGTCGACAGCGGCACGAACACCATTCCCATCCCCAGGCCCTGGATGACGCCGGAGCTGATGATCAGCCAATTGTCCATCTGCGGCGTGAAGCTGGACATGGTGTAGAGCGACTGTGCGGTCAGGAGGAAGCCGATGACCACGAGGATCCTGGCGTCGATCTTGCTCATGAGCCGGCCGACGACCAGCATTGAAATCATGGTGCCGACACCGCGTGGCCCTATGACGACGCCGATGGTGACGGTCGGATAGCCGAAGATGGTCGACAGCATTGGCGGCAACAGCGACATGCTCGCCAGGATGAGCACACCCATGATGAAGATGAACGCCAGCCCGGTCACGAAATTGCGGTCGAGGAAGATCTTGGGATCGATGAAAGGGTGTTCGGCGGTCATGGTGTGAATGATGAACACCCAGAAGCCGGTGAGCGAAAGACCAAGTTCGATCCAGATCTCGACCGATGAAAACCAGTCGACCTCGCCGCCGCGATCGAGCAGCAGCTGAAGCGCGCCGACGCCGAGCGATATCATGGCGAAGCCGAAGAAATCGAAGCCGCGCACCCGCCGGGCAACGGCCGGCAAGTAGGCGGCCATGCCGAGAAAGGCGACGATGCCGACCGGCAGGTTGATGAAGAACACCCAGCGCCAGTTGAAATTTTCGGTCAGCCAGCCACCCAGCGTCGGGCCCAGAATCGGCCCCAGCATGATGCCGGCGCCCCAGATGGCCATCGCCTGGCCATGGCGTTCCCTGGGATTGATGTCGAGCAGGAAGGTTTGCGACAGAGGCACGATCGCCGCGCCGAACACGCCTTGCATCAGCCGGAAGAACACTATGGACTCCAGGCTCCAGGCGATGCCGCACAGCATCGAGAATATGGTGAAGCCGACCACCGCCGTCAGGAACAGTTCCTTACGGCCGAAGCGGTCGGCCAGCCAGCCGGTGACCGGCGTCATGATGGCGGCGGCAACGATGTAGGAGGTCAGCACCCAGTTGATGTTGTCCGGCGAGGCGCCGAGATCGCCCGTCATTGTCGGCAGAGCGACGTTGGCGATCGTCGTGTCGAGCGCCTGCATGACCGTCGCCAGCATGAGCGCGACCGTGATCAGGCCGCGATGCGGCACTTCTTTGAAGGGTTCGGGCGTGCTCATGGCGTGGAACTTCCAGCAGGTAACAAAAACGTGTACAAGGGGTTTCCGGGCGGCAACGCCTTCCGTTGAGAGACCCTCGTCGCGGTGGGACGCGATCGTCGATGTGGGGGTTACATCGACTGAAAGTCTCTGATGAGCGGATGCCTGCCGCCCGGAAACATGAGGACCGACGGGTCCGCGTCGGAGATTTCAGATTTCGGCCAGGCCGCGACGCGGCAGCGCCAAACGCTGATCCTTCCAGCTCCTCCCATCAGACCAATCCTGCTATTCACCTCCGCCGCTGGTCCTGCGGCAATCTGTTGACGTTACTGCGCGGCCTCGCCAGCCGTGGCGTGACCAAAGATCGAGGGCAGGCCACGCGCCACGCCGGTGTCGACGGTAACGGTGGCGCTCATGCCGGTGCGCAACGCCATCTTGGCGTCCGCATCGATCAGTTCGAGACGAACCGGGATACGCTGTGTGACCTTGACCCAGTTGCCGGTGGCATTTTGGGCGGGCAGCAGCGAGAACTCGGCTCCCGTGCCGGCGCCGATCGCCTTGACCGTCGCCTCGAAGGTGCGCCCTGGATAGGTGTCGACCACGATCTCGGCCTTCTGCCCGGGCTTCATGTGGGTGAGCTGCGTTTCCTTGAAATTGGCATCGATCCAGGTGTCACCGGTCTCGACCAGCGAAAACAGCGGCGTGCCGGAACCGACATACTGACCGACCTTGAACGACGAGGCCTGGCTGACGATGCCGTCCGCCGGCGCCTTGACCGTTGTCTGGGCCAGGTCGTAGGCCGCCTTGTCGCGCGCGGCGAGCGCGGCCATCACGGTCGGGTGCTTGTCGGTCTCGATGTCGGGATTGCCGCCAAGGCCTGCCTTGGCGCTGATGATGCCTTGCTCGGCAACCGCCAGCTGCTGCTTGGCCTTGTCGAGATCGTTCTTGGCTTCGTCGAGCGACGATTTGGCGTTGATGCCCTTCTGGGCGAGATCGGCGGCGCGGTCGAACTGTGACTGGGCGAAGGCGACCTGGCTGGCATCGGATTTCTGCTGAGCCATCGACTGGCCATAGGCCGCGCGCAACTGCTCGACATTGAGACGCGCGCCCGCCACCGCCGCGTCGGCCTGCGCCAGCGCGATCCGGTAGGGCTCGGGGTCGATGGCAAACAGCTCGTCACCCTGCTTGACCAGCTGGTTATCGAAGATGTCGACCTTAACGATGCGGCCGGCCGTGTCGGAAGCGATCGACACCTTGGCCTGCTGCAGATTGGCGTTCTCGGTCTCCTGATAGCGGCCGCCGGTGACCCAGACATAGCCACCGCCGACAGCCAATGCCGCAGGCAGCGCGACCATCAGCAGGAAGCGGCCCAGCCGGCGCTTTTTCTTCACGGGCACTGGGGCCGGCTGTACCGGGGGAGCAACCGCCGCCGGGGCCGCGGCCAGCTGCGC
>NZ_RZOL01000015.1:0-36896 GCF_004022985.1 Mesorhizobium sp. M7A.F.Ca.ET.027.02.1.1
ACTTCGTCGACATCTCCCCCTCGAGGGGGGAGATTGGCGCATAGCTTTCATCGTCGGCATAAATCCATGCAACAGCTGCACCGACCGCAATATCGACACCTTCCTTGCCGGTGACGTCGCGCAACACGCCGCTGGCCGGCGCGTCGATCTCCATCGCCGCCTTGTCGGTCTCGATCTCGAACAGCACATCGCCCTTCTTGACGTGCGCGCCTTCCTCGGCGAACCAACGCGAGATCTGTCCGGTCGCCATGTCCATGTCGACCTTGGGAAGAATGACTTCGGTCGGCATTTCTCAGCGAACCCCTTTCACGAGGTCGCGCGCAGCGGTGATGATGTCGGGAATTTGCGGCACCGTCGCCTTCTCGAGCTCCGGATTATAGGGGATCGGCGTTTCGGCGCCGCCCAGCCGCACGATCGGCGCATCGAGATAATCGAACGCCTCGCTCTCGGCGATCATGGCGCTGACCTCGGCGCCGATGCCCAGCGTCTTGACCGCTTCGTAGACGCATAGCAGCCGCGACGTCTTCTTGACGCTGTCGATGACGGTCTGCTTGTCCATCGGCCGGATGGTGCGGAGATCGACGACTTCGACGTCGATGCCTTCGCTCTCCAGTGCGGCAGCCGCGTCGAGCGCCTTCTGCACCATGATCGAGGTGGCGACGATGGTGAGATCCCGGCCCTCGCGGCGGATATCGGCCTTGCCGATCGGCACGGTGTAATAGCCTTCGGGCACCGGTCCCTTCATCTTGTAGAGCAGCTTATGCTCGAAGATCATGACCGGATCGGGATCGGCGACCGCCGCCAACAGCATACCCTTGGCATCATAGGGGGTCGCCGGCTGGATGACTTTCAGACCCGGCACATGGCCGAGCCAGGCTTCCAGGCTCTGGCTGTGCTGAGCCGCCGCACCGGTGCCGGAACCGGCGGGAAAGCGCATCACCACGGGAACCGAAACCTCGCCGCCCAACATGAAGCGCATCTTGGCCGCCTGGTTGACGATCTGCTCCATGGCAAGCGTGGCGAAGTCGGAAAACTGGAACTCGAAGATCGGCCGCATGCCCGTGAGGGCAGCGCCCACCGCGACGCCCGCGCCGCCCAATTCCGAAATCGGCGTGTCGATGACGCGGTCAGCGCCGTAACGTTCGACCAGGTCGCCGGTGACCTGGAAGGCGCCGCCATAGACACCGATATCCTCGCCCATCAGGAAAACGCGTTCGTCCATGTCCATGGCGATCGCCATGGCTTCCTGGATCGCCTGGGCGTAGCTCAGTTCACGCACCATCGCGTCCATCACGCCTGCTCCGTATACACGTAATTTCCGGTCTCGCTGATATCGGGCGATGGGCTCGCCTTGGCGAACTCGATGCCCTCGGCGATCTCTTGCGCCACGGCATCGCGAATGGCCTCGATGCCCTTGTCGTCGATGAAGCCGAATTCCCTGAGCTCGCTTTCGAACAGGGTGATCGGATCGCGGTTCGACATCCAGTCCTCGATCTCTTCCTTGGTGCGATAGCGGTTGCGGTCGCTCTTGGAATGGCCGCGATGGCGGTAGGTCTTGGACTCGATCAGCGTCGGCCCCTCGCCGGCGCGGGCTCGGGCGATAGCCTGATGAGACGCCTCGGCGACCTCGGAGAAGATGTTGCCGTTGACGATGACGCCCGGCATCGAATAGGCGGCGGCGCGCTCGGCGATGTTCTTGACCGCGGTCGAGCGGGCTGTCGATGTGGACATGCCGTAGCCATTGTTCTCGCAGACGAAAATGACGGGCAGCTTCCAGACCGCCGCCATGTTGAGCGCCTCGTGGAAAGCGCCTTCATTGTTGGCGCCATCGCCGAAGAACGAGACCACGACCTTGCCGGTCTTCATCATCTTGGAGGACAATGCCGCCCCGACGGCGATCGGGATGCCGCCGCCGACGATGCCATTGGCGCCGAGATTGCCCTTGCCGACATCGGCGATGTGCATCGAGCCGCCACGGCCCTTGCAATAGCCTGTGGTCTTGCCGAAGAACTCGGCGAACATGCGCTTGACCTCGGCACCCTTGGCAATGCAGTGGCCATGACCGCGATGCGTCGAGGTGATCTGGTCATCCTCGGCAAGCGGCATGCAGATGCCCATGGCGCTGGCTTCCTGGCCGATCGACAAATGCATGGTGCCGTGGATGAGACCGCGCGTGTAGCACTCCTCCGCGCCCTCTTCGAAGCGGCGGATCAGGTACATCTTGTGGAGCACCTCCCTGAGCTGCTCGGCGCTGTAGTGGCGGTAGACGAAGGGCAGATTGGCGCGACTGTCAGTGACGGCTTTGCTGGCTGTGGCCATGATCACGCTCCCACGGACCCATAGACGAGCTTGTCCTGGCGGGCGCGCAGTTCGGCGATCTTGGAGCCCGCCGCGGGCGCTGCATTCGCGTAGGTTATGAGCTCGCCCTTCTTGATCGGCGCGGTGACCGAGCCGCCCTGCAGCAGGCCGCAGGGAATGGCCTTGGCGGCGCGCGCCTCAGGCGTCGTCATGATCCAGGCACGATAGCAATATTCGCCGATCGCATCGAGCTTCTCGCCGGGCTTCATGTCCTTCTTGGCCACGGCGGCGACTTCGGCCACCGGTTTGGCCAGCGGCACCATGTCGGCCTTGCCGTAGAGCACGACGCGCGCGCAGGTCAGCGGCACTTCGAGCGAGGTCAGGTGATAGGGACGATGGAAAGTGAAATACGGGCCTTTGCCCATCTTCAAATCTTCCATACGCTCGGAGATGCGCGGATGCGACATATCGGCAACGACGAAGACGCCGGGCGCGACACCCTTGCCGATCGAATAGTCGACGACGCCGACCCTCGACAGCACGCCGCCATCCTTCTGCGGCACCAGCACCTTGGACAGTTCGCCAAGCGTCGCCGCCGGGCCATGCATGCCGGCCTTGTCTGGAACCAGGCCGGTGGCATTGGCGATCGCCGCCATCTCGACCATGGTCTTGGAGCCGTCGACGAATTCGACCAGCATCCGCACATTCATGTGCCGGCGCTTGGCTTCCTCCTCATAGTCTGGGGGAATGGCGTCGATGTTGAGCGGGTTGTTCTTGCCCTTGCCGGCGGCAACGATCGGATGCCCCATGGCCGAAACGAACTCGATCAGCTCCATGCAGGAGGACGGCTCATCGCCGGCGCCCAGCGAATAGGTGACGCCGAGCCGGTCGGCCTCGCTCTTCAGATAGGCGCCGATGGTGACGTCGGCCTCGACATTCATCATCACCAGATGCTTGCCATGTTCCATGGCGCGCAGCCCGATCTCGGCGCCGACGGCGGGAACCCCGGTGGCGTCGATGACGACGTCGATCAGATCATTGTTGATGACAAGGCTGGCATCGTTGGTGACCGCCACCTTGCCGGCTTCCATCGCCGCCGTCATCGCCGACGCGTTCGACACCTCGCGCGCATGCCCGGTTTCCTGGAAGGCGATATCGACGGCCTTGCTGGCGGCAGGCAGGTTCAGTTCGGAAATGGCGCCGATCTCGATGCCCGACATATGGGCGACACGAGTGACGATGTCGGTTCCCATCTCGCCCGAGCCGATCAGGCCGATGCGGATAGGCTTGCCCGACTTGGCGCGTTCCTCGAGATCGCGGGCAAGGCCCGTCAACGAAACATTGGAAGCCATACCGCTCGTTCCTCCCATAATGCAGGCTTGTTCGATTGCCTGACGGGTATTGAACATCTGTATTTCTGTCAAGACTAATGTCCAGATTCTCGTGCTTAAAACCACTTCCCCGCAACCCGAACCATGGACGAAACGAAGCCGGGAACCGCGCGACGCGCGAAGACAGGTTCGCTCGCAGGCGCGCAGCCAGCGCGGCACGCTTTTTTGCGATTACGGCCGGTCGTGAAATAAAAGTACCGAAATATTAGATTGTAAAATTTATCTTTCACAGCGTGTCCTCGCGTGCTAGCGTCGCGTCATGAACTGGAAATGAAGTGCGCTTCCTGGGGTGGCCTTTTCCGGTCTGTTCCAAATAGGTCTGCCAAGGGACGTTGCGGCCGATGAAGATGAAAACGCCTGGCGAGAAGACTGTTTCCGGTGAGACCGAGGTGGCCAGCGCGCTGGAAGCCAGGTTGCGTGAGGGCTGGCTGGAGTTCGCCCGGACCGAGCAGGCAATCGCGCGATACCTGCTCGCCAACATCCATGACATCCCCTTTGAAACTGGCGCCACCATTGCCGCCGGCGCCGGCGTAAGCGAGGCAAGCGTTACCCGTTTCGTGCGGCGTCTCGGCTACACCGACCTCAAGGAAATGAAGCGTGGCCTGCGCTCCGCGCCGAAAGTCACAAGCCCAGGCCTGGACAGTGCTGAGTTGCGTTTTCGCATCGGCGGCGAGAAGCAGGAGCGGTTGGCTCGCAGCCTGGAGATGGAGCAGCAGGCCTTGGCCGCGGCCTAT
The DNA here is from genome assembly GCF_004022985.1 of Mesorhizobium sp. M7A.F.Ca.ET.027.02.1.1. Classification (NCBI taxonomy): domain Bacteria; kingdom Pseudomonadati; phylum Pseudomonadota; class Alphaproteobacteria; order Hyphomicrobiales; family Phyllobacteriaceae; genus Mesorhizobium; species Mesorhizobium sp. M7A.F.Ca.ET.027.02.1.1. Next base: position 4,424 of record NZ_RZOL01000015.1, read on the forward strand.
GGCCTTGCCCAGGGCGAGATGTGGTCCGAAATCGTTCATCTGCTGAGCACCTGCGACCGCGTGAACTGCGTCAGCTTCCAGGCGGTGAAGGGACTGGGGCTCGATTTCGCGACACGTCTGCGCTGGGTGCGGAGCGGTGTCCGCTTTGCCGAAGGTTTGGGCGGCACGTTCTCAGAAATCCTCACCGATAGCGGCGAAAATTCTTGCGTCCTGCTGATCGACACGGCGGAATACGCAGCGATGAGCTTTCGGCTGTGCGCCCAGATCAAGCGCCGAAAGATTCCTCTGATCATCGTTACCGACAAATACAGCCATTGGGCATCTGAATACACAAAACTGGCGCTCGAAGTATCGACGCGCGTCGACCTGTACTGGGATTCGACGGCCGCGATAAGTTCGGTTCTGAACCTCCTCACGCATTCCGTTGCCGAGAAACTCGGCAAATCGGCTGAGACGCGGATGAATGAGCTGGAGGATATCGCCGGGATCCTGCGGACCTTCCACAAACCGCCACGGCGCGTCGCACGGCACATCAAAGAGGAAGAGGGCGAAGAATGACGATGCATCACCCGTTGCTGAAACCGTGGACAGTCAGGGCAGGCGCATGAAGTTGACGGAATACGCCGCCTATGACGGCGTCGGTCTGGCCGAGCTCCTGCGCAATCGGGAAATCACGCCACGCGAACTGGGTAACTGCATCCTTTCAGGGATCGCCGCGGTCAATCCGCAGCTCAATGCCGTGATCGAAACCTATGCCGATGCGCTCGAGGGGCTGGGCGATGTTCCCGGACCCGCACCTTTCCACGGCATGCCGACATTGACCAAGGATTTCCCTATCGAAGCCGGCCGGCCGGGAGAGTTCGGCAGCGTTCTCGCCAAGGGTTTCATTTGCGGCGACGATCACGCCTTCTGGGTGAAAATGCGATCCGGCGGCCTTGCCAATATCGGGCGTACCACCACGTCGGAATTCGGCATAGCTGCGGCAACCGAATCCTCTCTCTATGGTGCGACACGCAATCCCTGGGATACCAGCAGGGGTGTTTCGGGATCGAGCGGCGGCGCAGCCGCGGCCGTTGCCGCCGGCATCGTTCCCTTCGCGCAAGGCGCCGACGGTGGCGGCTCCATTCGCACCCCCGCCGCCTTTTGCGGTGTCGTCGGCCTGAAGCCGTCTCGTGGCCGGATCAGCGGCGCGCCGGAATCGAATGCGCCAATGCTGGGTCTCGCCATTTCATTCATGCTGACACGCTCGATCCGCGACACGGCGGCTTTGCTTGATCTGGGGTCTGGTGCGCTTCCCGGCGACAGCTATGAGATCGTCCCTCCGACCACCAGCTATGCCCAGGCGATCAAGACGCCACCCAAGGCTTTGCGCGTTGCCCTGTGCACAACGTCCTGGTCCGGCTATCCGCTCGACGCCGAGGTGAAGACGGCAGTTCTCGAAGTGGGCAAGAGGCTGGAGCAACTGGGCCACAAGGTCGTCGAAGCCGGGCCTGTGTTCGATTATGAGCGCTATCTGGCGGCACAGAAAGTGATCTGGGCAGCTTCTACGGCGCAGTCGCTCGACGAGTTGGCGGGCCTGCTGCGGCGGCCGATCGATGAAGCCAGCCTGCAGCAGACGACACTTGCCGTCTACCGCCATGGCCGAACGCTCGATGCGGCAAGCCTGATCGCGGCTCTCGCGGTGTATGACCGGATCACGCGGACGGTTGGCGAATTCCTGGCCGTCCATGACGTGCTGGTGACGCCGACTTGCGCGATCTCGCCGGAGTTGCTCGGCACGCACAACCCGGATCGTCCTGGCCGCGACATCGACACGGTGTTCGCCGATCTGGCGCCGAAGGAGACGTTCAGCGCGCTCTTCAACGGCACCGGATCGCCGGCGATATCCCTGCCGCTCGGCTGGACGCAAAACGGCCTGCCGATCGGAGTGCAGTTTGTCGCCGCGTTCGGACGCGACGATCTGCTGCTGCGGTTGGGTGCGGTGCTTGAAGCCGACTACGCCTGGCACCAGCGCAAACCACCTACCCACATCACCAAGACTGCTTGAACCAACAACGACTGCTTGAACCAACAAGCATGGAACCGCCCCGGGAACATCATCAACGAAAATGGGAGTTTGTCATGGACCGCAGAGTATTCCTCAAAAGTGCGGCGTTTGCCGGCTTCAGCATCGCGACATTGCCGGCCACATTGCTTCGAGCCAGCGCTGACGGCAGCAAGATACTGCGTATGGCCTATGGGGCCGAGGTTCTCACCCTGGACCCGATCAAAACCACTTATGGAGCCGATATCCTTATCCAGGGCATGATGTATGCACGCCTGCTGCATGCCAATGCCGATCGCACCGAAGTCGGCCCAGGCCTTGCCGAGAGCTGGGACATCGCGGATGACGACAAGACCTATACCTTCCACCTGCGCGAGGCCAAATTTTCCGATGGGTCGCCGATCACGGCCGAGGACGTGGCGTTCAGCTGGAACCGCATGCGCTTCCAGAAGGATTCCGCCTATGCGGCGCCGTTCCAGCCACTGACCAAGATCGAGGCAAAGGACGCCAGGACAGTGGTGATGACGCTCGATCGCAAATTCACGCCCTTCCTGACGCTGACCGAAATCTGGAATACCGGCATTGTGCCGAAGGCAGCGGTCGAGAAAATGGGAGACGACGCTTTCGCCAAGGCGCCGGTCACATCAGGGCCGTTCAAATTCGTCGAATTGAAGCCGGGAGACCGCGTGGTCCTTGGCCGCAACGAGCACTATTACCGCAAAGGCGAGCCCAAGATCGACGGCGTCGAATTCCGCTATGTCCCGGATGACAACACCAGGGTCTCGATGTTGCAGGCGGGCGAACTCGACGTCTGCCTGGGAGTTCCGGCCCCGCGTATGGCCGAGTTGAAGGCCGCCGGCTTCCGCGCCGACCCTGAACCTTCGAGCACCACTTATGACATGCTGATCAACCATTCGGCAGAACCCTTCAACGACCTCAAATTCCGCCAGGCCGTCAGCTACGGCATCGACCGCACCGCCATCAATGCCGCGGTGACGCTGGGTCTCGGCACGCCGGCCAGTTCCATCATGAGCCCGACACTCGATTTCTTCGACAAATCGCTGCCAGTCATTGCCCGAGACGTCGAAAAGGCCAAGGCCCTGCTGGCTGAATCCGGCAAGACCGGAGCCAGTTTCGAACTCATTCAGAATGCCGGAAGTGCCGACGAGGAAAAGGCGGCGGTGCTGATCCAGGCGCAGCTGGCGGAAGTCGGCATCACCGTCAACATTGCCAAGATCGATTCAACCCAGGCATGGACCCGCCTCGCCGATGGCGAGTACCAGGCGGAAATGAACTGGTGGTACAACGAGACGCGAGATCCCGACAACGCATTGCGCTGGTGCGTCTGGGGCGCGGGCGACAACAAGTCCTACTACACCCGCTACAACAACGAGACGATCAACAAGCTGATCGATGAAGCCTCGGGTGAGGCGGACAATGCCAAACGGGCCGAGCTCTATGCCCAGATCCAGAAGACCGTGGTGGACGAGGTGGCGCAGGTGGCGCTCTATCACCCGACGTGGCTCAACGCCTACGCTCCGAGCGTGAAAGGGTTGGTCCTGAACGTCGGCCTGCAATTCTCGTCCATCGGCGGGACCAGCCTGGATTGATCGGCACAGGATGCGAGGCGGGACGAGACACTTCTTCCCCGTCTCGCATCGATTTGACACCAGGATCCCGACCATGAATCGATTCTCCTTCGTGCTCAGGCGGCCGATACAGTTGATCCCCGTGCTGCTGGGTATCAGTGTGATCACCTTCCTGCTGCTGCAAATGACACCCGGCGATCCGGTTCGCCTCATGCTTGGCCCCAAGGCCAGTCAGGAGGCGATCGAATTCGTGCGGGCGCGATACGGTCTCGATCAGCCCATTCCCGTGCAGTATTTCTACTACGTGCTGAATTGCCTGCGCGGCGATTTCGGTCAGTCGATCGCCTTCCGGGGTCCCGTCAGCGGCGTCATCGCGGCACGGATCGCGCCGACGGTTTTCTTGATCCTCTATGGCCTCGTGATCTCGCTGCTGTTGACATTCGCGCTCGCGGTCACCGCTGCCCGGCAGCGCGGACGGTGGATCGATCACCTCATCCGTCTCGTCTGCGTCGCGGGCGCCGGCGTGCCGTCCTACTTTGTCGGCCTGCTGCTGATCATGGGCTTCTGCCTGCGGCTGAAGATCTTCCCCGTATCCGGTTACGGGCCGACCTTTTTCAACAATCTGTGGCATCTGTTCCTGCCGGCCCTGACGATCGGCATCGGGGTGACGCCGATCCTCGCGCGCAATCTGCGCGCGACCTTCATTCAGCAGTTGGACAAGGATTACGCGATCGCCTGCCGCTCCAGGGGCCTGCCGGAAAGCTACATCTTTTCCCGGCATGTGTTCTGGAATTCCCTGTTGCCGACAGTCAACCTGCTGGGCGTCGTGGTCGCCTTCCTGATCGGCGGGACGGTCGTTGTCGAAAATGTCTTCAACATTCCAGGGCTCGGCAACCTGCTCATCCGTGGCGTCCTCACGCACGACCAGTTCGTCGTCCAGGCAGTGGCCCTGCTGCTTGCCGTAGGTGTCGTCATTTCGAGTTTTGCGGTCGATGTCTTGACCGCCATTCTCGACCCACGGGTGGAATTATGAGCGATGCGATGCAGGGCAGCGGCTCCTTGGCCCTGGCGCGGATTCGGACGATGCCGGCAACCTTGATCATTGGCGGCGCCATCACCTTGGCCTGGATCGTCGTGGCCATTTTGGCGCCGGTGCTGACCAGTTTCGACCCGATCAAGGTCGATGTGATGCAGGCGCTGAAACCACCTGGCGCCGAGCATTGGTTTGGCACCGACGCCATCGGCCGCGATGTCCTGGCGCGAACACTGTTTGCCGCACGCTACGATCTCGCCATGGCCTTCTTTGGCGTCGTTGGTCCGATCATCCTGGGGACGATCATCGGCCTTATCGCGGGCTATCTGGGTGGCCGGATCGATGCGGCGCTGATGCGCATCCTCGAGGTCACCGTATCATTTCCCTATTTCGTCCTCGTGATCGCCATCGTGGCCGTGCTGGGGCCCGGCCTCAAGAGCTACTTCATCTCGCTCACCTTGGTGAACTGGGTCAGCTATGCGCGACTTGTGCGGAGCCAGGCGCTGGTGCTGCGCGGCGTCGATTTCGTGCTGGCGGCACGTGGCATGGGTTTTGGGCATTTGCGCATCATGCTGTTCCACATCCTGCCGAATGCCATCGTCCCATCGATCGTCTTCGTCATGACCGATGCCGTGCTGGCCATCGTGCTCGGATCATCATTGGGTTTTCTCGGCCTCGGCGTACAACCGCCAACGCCCGAATGGGGCGCCATGATCGCGGACGGGCAGACCTACCTGACGACCGCATGGTGGATTGCGATCTTCCCAGGCATCGCCATCTGCCTTCTGGCACTGGGCCTCTCGTTGACCGCTGATGGTCTCGCCCGCCTCCTGAACACGGAATCCTGAGATGAGCGACCTCGTCAGCGTCGAGAATCTCACCATCGACTTCGCCACCAATTTTGGCGACGTCCACGCCCTGCGCGGCGTCAGCTTTTCACTGAAAGCAGGAGAGGTCCTTGGGATCGTCGGTGAATCCGGATCGGGCAAGACGGTGGCCTGCAGAGCCATCCTCAAGCTGATTGCCGGCAACGCACTGGTAAAGTCGGGCCGGATCATGTTCGAGGGCAGTGATGTCCTCGCCATGAAGGATGCCGAACTGGGCCAGCTGCGTGGCGGGCAAGCGGCGATGATCTTCCAGAACCCGTCGACGCATCTTGATCCGATCATGACGGTCGGGCGTCAGGTGGGCGAAGCGATGGTGGTCCATCAGGGCATATCCTGGCGGCAGGCCAATGCGCGGGCGGTCGGACTGCTCGAAGACATGCACATCAAGGACGCGCCAAGGCGCGCGGGCGCCTATCCTCACGAGCTATCCGGTGGCATGCGTCAGCGGGTGATGATTGCGGCGGCCCTTGCCTGCGAACCGAAACTGCTGATTGCCGACGAACCCACGACGGCACTTGATGTGACGGTGCAAGCTCAGATACTCGACCTGCTCCGCGGCATCCGGCGTGAACGCAAGCTGTCGGTCATTCTGGTCTCTCACGACCTTGGCGTGATCGCGGAAATGTGCGACCGCGTCGTCGTCATGAAGGACGGCGCGGTGCTGGAAATCGGCTCGGTCGATCAGATCCTGCGTGACCCCGCCCATGAATACACGAAGCGCCTGATCGCTTCCCAACCCTCGCTGATGAAGCCGACCACGCATGCCTGCCCCGTGGCGACGGAACCGCATCTCCTGGTGAAGAACCTGTGCGTGAACTTCTACCCAGGGCAGAGCCTTGCAGCCTGGGCGACACGCAAGCCGCCGCAGATCGTGCGCGCGGTCGACAATGTTTCGCTGGCATTGCGGCGCGGTGGGGCACTGGGGATCGTCGGCGAGTCCGGTTCCGGCAAGAGCACCATAGCCCGGGCCATTGCAGGCCTGGTGCAGCCGGAACAAGGAGAGATCGAGGTGGACGGCCAATCGCTCGATCGCGCGCTAAGGCAGCGCCGACCGGAGCAGGTTCGCAAACTGCAGATGGTGTTCCAGGACCCGTTCACGTCCCTCAACCCGGCGTTTACGGTTGCGCGAACTCTGGCCGAACCGCTGCGGCAACAGAACATCTGCCCGGAAAGAGACATTCCGGAGCGGATCCGCGAGCTGATGGAAAAAGTGGAATTGCCGCGCCAGTTGCTGGACCGACGCACCACGCAGCTTTCCGGCGGCCAGCGGCAGCGCGTCGGCATCGCCAGAGCCCTGGCGCTGGAGCCGGAGATCTTGATCGCCGATGAAGTCACCTCCGCTCTGGACGTCACCATCCAGGCCCAGGTGCTCGGCCTCTTTGCGCGGCTGCGCCGCGAATTGTCGCTGACGCTGATCCTGATTTCCCACGATCTGGGCGTGGTGCGTTATCTCTGCGAGCACGTTGCGGTCATGCAGCACGGCAAGCTGGTTGAATACGGCCATACGGAAGACGTTCTGGATCGCCCGCAGCAGGCCTATACCCAAGAGTTGATCGCCGCTATCCCGAAACTCTCGCGTCGAACGAGCAGCGAAATCCAACCAGGAGACACCCCGCTACTGGCCGCCGGAAGCAAATGCTGAAGCCTTCGGGGCCGGTCTACTGTGCCGTCCAGCCGCCGTCCATCGGCAAGGTCGTGCCGGTGATCTGCCTGGCCGCATCCGAACACAGGAACAGCGTCAGCGCGGCAAGCTCGTCGACGGTGACGAATTCCTTGGTCGGCTGGGCTGCGAGCAGCACATCGTGCTTGACCTGTTCCTCGGTCATGCCGCGCGCCTTCATGGTGTCGGGAATCTGCCTTTCGACCAGCGGGGTCCAGACATAGGGTGGGCGACGCCTATTTGGCGATCTCGAGCAGGGACGATACCAGAAGCTCTCGCTCGTCTTTCGACAGAACATCCGAATCGAAGAGGTTCATGCTGCGCAATCCCTCGATGGCGAGATAGCAGATCAACAGCGATTTGAGATCCGGCGTCTCACCTTTCAGCCGCTCGAAAAGCTGCCTCTTGAAGGTCTTTATCGGCATCATGAAATCGGGATCCTCGGCGATGGCCGAGAAAATCCAGGACGCCGACGGCTGCTTTTCCTCGCAATCATTGGCTGACAGCCTGATGTAGACAGCCAGGGGATTTTCGTCCTTGGCATTTGTGCGGGCGGCTTCCAGTGCGTGCTCGAACTCACGCAGATAGCCTTCGACCAAACCTTGCATCAATTTGGCCTTGGTCGGGAAATTGTAGAGGAGCCCTCCCTTCGACACGCCGGCACGGCTGGCTACGGCATCCAGCGACAGGCTGCCTGGTCCGGATTCCCGGGCAACATCAGCCGCCGCGGCGAGAATCTTCTCGCGCGAATTCGGTCTTTGGGCTCTCATGGGGCCTCCCATCGCAAGCTTAGGCCCAATTGACAAGACCGTCCAGACGGTACAGGAAGACCGCCATTATTTGAAATCGGGACCCGCAGTCGATATGTGTCCCGATATCCGCGCTTCGCGCCGGATTTCGACTGAGGGGACTTCCTTGTTCAAGCGCATACTCCGTATCTTTATCATTGTTCTGGTTCTGGCTCTGCTCGTCGTTGTGGTCGGCGGCATCGTCGGCTTCAACTTCCTGCGCGACAACGGCATCAAGCAGTACTTCGCATCGATGAAGCCGCCGGCGGCAACCGTTTCGACGACCATCGCCAAGCCTTCGGCCTGGACGCCAGGCGTCGAGGCGATCGGTACGGTCAGGGCTGTGCGTGGTGTCGACCTGACGGTCGAGACCACCGGGATCGTCAAGGACATCCTTTTCCATGCCAACCAGAAGGTGGCCGACAATGCGGTTCTGCTGCAGCTCGATGACGCCGTCGAGCGCGCCGATCTCGACGCACAGAAAGCGCAGGCCGCGCTCGACCAGACCTCGCTGGCCCGCGCCATTGAACTGACCAGGCGTGGCGTCGGCTCCGACTCGACGCTGGACACGGCGCGTGCGGCGGCCTCGGCCTCGGCATCTCAGGTCACCAAGCTGCAGGCCGTACTCGAACAGAAGCAGCTGACGGCGCCTTTCGGCGGCACGGTGGGCATTCCGAAAATCGATATCGGCCAGTATCTGGCGCCCGGCACCGCCGTGGTGACATTGCAGGACCTCGACACGATGCGGGTCGATTTCTCGGTTCCCGAACAGCAACTCGCCTTGCTCAAGATCGGCCAGACGATTCGATTGGGCCTTGGCGGTGAGGACAGGCCATTCGCAGGCGCCATTCGCGGCATCGACCCGAAGATCGACTCGTCCAGCCGGCTGGTGAACATCCGGGCGGAAGTCGCCAATCCCGATGGCAAGCTGACCCCCGGCCAGTTCGTGCAGGTGCGTGTCGAGCTGCCCGAAGAGCAGAACGTGCTGACCCTGCCGCAGACGGCGCTGACGACAAGCCTCTATGGCGACTACATCTTCGTGGTGCAGCCGGCCAAGCCTGCCGAGGCGGCCCCAGCCAAGCCAGAGGAAAAACCCGCCGCGCCGTCAGCCGACAAATCGGCGGAAGCCAAGCCTGCGGACACCAAGCCGGCCGATGCCATGAAGCCGGCGGCTGATGCAGCCAAGCCTGCCGCCGATGCGGCAAAACCAACCGACAAGGCTGCCGATCCGGCCAAGCCGGCGGCGGAAGGTGACAAGCCCGCGCTCGTGCTGTCGCAGGTGTTCGTCAAGCCCGGCCGCCGCAATCAAGGCATGGTCGAGATCGTCGAGGGGCTGAAGGCCGGCGACGAGGTCGTCACCGCCGGCCAGAACCGCCTCTTCAACGGCATGTCCGTCGTTGTGGACAACACCATCGACCCGACCAAATCGGCGAACAAGCAGGCCGAACAGCAATGAGCTTTTCAGATCTCTTCATTCGCCGGCCTGTTCTTTCGACGGTCCTTGCCTGCATGATCCTGCTCCTGGGTTTCCAGGGCATCTTCAACCTGTCGATCCGGCAGTATCCGAAGGTCGATGAAACCGCGATCACCATCACGACGGCCTATCCAGGCGCCAGCGCCGATCTGATCCAGGGCTTCATTTCCGCCCCGATTGCCCGCGCCGTCGCCTCGACCGAAAACATCGACTACGTCACCTCGTCCAGCCGCCCGTCCTCCAGCACCGTGACCGTGCAGATGAAGCTCGGCTCGAACCCCGACGTCGCGCTGACCGAAGTCCTGTCCAAGGTCCAGGGCGTGCGCGGCACCTTGCCGGACGCATCGAAGGACCCTGTCATCGTCAAGGGCACCGGCCAGCAGTTCGCGATGATGTACATCTCGATGCAGAACCCGAACATGACGAAGGAGCAGCTGACCGAGTATATCGAGCGCGTCATCAGGCCGCGCATGTCGACGGTCGAAGGCGTCGCCGACGTGCAGATCTTCGGCGCCCAGGAATACTCGATGCGCGTCTGGATCGATCCGGTCAAGCTTGCCGCGCGCGGCGTGACGGCCTCCGAACTGCTAACGGCGATCAACAATTCCAACTTCCTGTCGGCGCCCGGCAACACCCAGAACGAGTATGTCGTTTCCTCGATCACCGTGCGCTCGACATTGCAGACGCCGGAGGCATTCGCCGAGCTGCCGCTGCGCTCGACTGACGGCAATGTGGTGCGGTTGCGCGACGTGGCTCGCGTCGAACTCGCCGCCGAGAACACCGACACCCGGGTCTCGTTCAACGGCAAGCCCGGCACCTTCCTCGCCATCTTCCCGACGCCGGCGGCCAATCCGCTGACCACGGCGGCTGCGCTCACCAAGCTGGTGCCGCAGATTCAGGAGACGCTGCCGAAAGGCATGACGATCGAGGTCGTCTACGACGCGACCGGGCAGATCAGCGCTTCGATCGAAGAGGTGTTCAAGACCATCGCCGAGGCGGTTGCCATCGTCATCGTCGTCATCCTTCTGTTCCTTGGCTCCTTCCGGTCGGTGATGATGCCGATCATCACCATCCCGTTGTCGCTGATCGGCGTCTGTTTCCTTTTGTTTGCGGTGGGCTATTCGATCAACCTGCTGTCGCTGCTGGCCATGGTGCTGGCGATCGGCCTGGTCGTCGACGACGCCATCGTGGTGGTGGAGAACATCCATCGCCATATGGAAGAAGACCACATGTCGCCGATGCAGGCCGCGTTCAGCGGTATGCGCGAAATATCGTCGGCCATCATTGCCATGACCATGACACTGGCCGCCGTGTTCGCGCCGCTGGCCTTCACCGGGGGCCTGACCGGCGCATTGTTCCGTGAATTCGCAGTCACGCTCGCCGGCTCAGTGGTGCTGTCGGGCGTCATCGCCATCACCATCACCCCGATGATGTCGGCACGCCTCCTGAAGTCCGGCACGCCGGGCCGTTTCCAGCGCATTGTCGACGGCGCCTTCGCGCGCGTCGAGCATGTCTATGAACGCGCCGTCACCGGGTCGCTCAATTATCGCCCATTGACGCTGATCATCGTGCTTGCGCTTGTCGGCGTCACCGGCTTCATGTTCACCAAGACCTCGAGCGAACTGGCGCCGGAAGAGGACCAGGGCTTTCTGCTCTCGATTGTGACAGGGCCGCGTTATGCGACCTCCGATTACACCGAGACATATGTCAACCAGATCCTCGGCCTGGTGAAGGATATTCCCGAAACACGGGCGCAGTTCTCGGCCGTCGCCTTCGGCGGCACGACAAACAGCGCCTTCGTCGGCTATGCCTTCAAGGATTGGGCGGAACGCAAGCGCAATTCGAAGGAACTGCAGGCCGACATCACGGCCCGTATCGCCAAAGTGGCTGGCGTCGAGGCCTTCGTCTTCGCGCCGCCGACGCTGCCCGGCTCTGGTGGCGGCCTGCCCATTTCCATGGTGGTGCGATCGACCGGCGCTTCCTCGGAAGTGTACGAGGTGGCCGAGCAGATCAAGAACAAGGCGCAAGCCTCCGGCCGCTTCATCGTCGTGCAGAATTCGATGGCCTATGACGCACCAGAGGTGACGGTGACCATCGACCGTGATCGCGCCGCGGCGTTGAACCTGCCGATCGCAGATATCGGCCGCACGCTGACCTTGCTGGTCGGCGGCGCCGAAGTGGCGCAGTTCGACCGTGACTCCAACAGCTACGACATCATCCCGCAGGTGCCGCAGGAGTTTCGCGACAACCCCGATAAGCTCGGCGAATACTTCGTGCGCAGCGTGACGGGCGAGATGGTGCCGCTCTCGGCGGTGGTCAAGATTTCGAACAATGCGGCGCCGGCGGCAATCGAGCAGTTCAACCAACTGAATTCGTCGACGATTTCGGCGCTTCCGTTGCCCGGCGTCACGACTGGCGACGGGCTGAAGGCGCTGGAGGACATCGCCCAGGAGAGCCTGCCCGACACCTTCTTCATCGACTATTCCGGTCAATCGCGACAGGAAAAGGAACAGGGCAACACCATCCTGATCGCTTTCGCGGCCGCCGTTGTCGTCATCTATCTGGTGCTGGCGGCGCAGTTTGAAAGCTTCCGCGACCCGCTGATCATCATGATGGCGGTGCCGCTGTCGATCTTCGGCGCGATCGTGCCGCTCAATCTCGGCCTCGGCACGCTCAACATCTACACGCAGGTCGGCCTGATCACACTGATCGGTCTGATCACCAAGCACGGCATCCTGCTGGTCGAGTTCGCCAACCAGCAGCGTGAAAAGCATGGCATGCGGCGGCGCGACGCGATCATCGCCTCGGCCAAGGTGCGCCTGCGGCCGATCCTGATGACGACAGCGGCGATGGCCCTCGGGGTGGTGCCGCTGATTACGTCCAGCGGCGCTGGTGCCGCGGCCCGCTATTCGATGGGCCTGGTCATCTTCACCGGCATCCTGGTCGGAACCCTGTTCACGCTCTTCGTTGTGCCCATGTTCTACACCTTCATCGCCAGCAAGGACCTGCCTCATTTGGCGGAGAAGCCGGATCCCAAGCTGATGCCGGCACTGCCGAGCTAAGGCGGTCGAGGAATTCCCGCTCGGAAATGGGCAGGACAAATAGATGGAAGCAAAAGAAAAGAGGCCGGGAATTTCCGGCCTCTTTTCTTTTTGGCTGGGCTCGATACCCCGGTTCGAGCTTTGCTCGATACCGCCGGTTTGCGCTGTACTCAATACCCTGGTTCGAGCTGTGCTCGATACCGCAGCGTTTTCCGGCGGGAGCCTTGAACACGGCGCGGCAGCATGCTGACGCGCCGGTCACAGCCTGCTACTTGACGATGACGATGCTGGTGTTGGTCGCCCCGAAGGTTTCGACGAGCTGGTAGAAATCGGCGGCGTTGTCGGGGTGCAGCCGTACGCAGCCATGTGAAGCCGGCTGGCCGAGACGCTTGATCGCATAGGTCGCGTGCACCGCATAGCCGCCGCTGAAGAAGACCGAGTGCGGCATCGGGGCGTTGTCATATTTCTTCGAATACCACATTTCATGCATGCGGGTCGGCTTGAACGAGCCGGTCGGCGTCACATGGGCCCGGTCGCCGGTGGAGACTTTCCAGGCGAAGGTCGGCCGGCCGTCGACGGAGACTTCCATGATCTGCTGCGATAGCGAAACGCGCGCCACGATCTTGTTGGCGGCGTGCGCCGCACCCGAGCCGGCGCCGAGCAGCAGTGCTGCACCAGTCAAGGCAGCAGCGGTGATGTTGATAAGCTTGGCGGAAATGGCGGTATGCATGATGAAGTCCCCTCTCTCTGCCGGTTGGTCCGGCTCCAATTCGATGGCCGCTTATCCCAACGTCATGTTTCGAGAAGATTTCGCAAAATGCTCGCTTCTGTTTCGAATCTGTTTCCACTGGTTAACAAACGTCCCTCTTATAGATGGGTTGGACACGCTCGGCAGGCCCCGCCAGCAAAGACCAGCGGCAGGAACATGAGTATCCGCCTTCAAACGAAAGTGCGAAGTGGCATCATGTGAAAGAACAGTCGTCGACATCGAAACCAACCTGCAACAAAGCGCGGCTCCAAGCGGCATGATCCGGATACGGGGTGCGAGCAAAGTTGACGCAACGAAAACAGCCGGAAACGAACATGGGAACGAAATCGAACGCGCTGTCCTGGCTTCTCAGGATCAGCATCGCGGCGGCGGTCATCGGCGGCGTCGGCACGGTTGCCGGCACCCCGCTGACAAGCCTCGGCGCGATGACATCAGGCGAGATTTCGACGCTGCATGCCGCACTGTTTTTCGCCACGGTCTGGATTGTTTCCAGCCTGCGCATCGCCCGGCTAAAGGCCCTCTGGCGGGTCGGCCTTAGGCTGACGGGTTTGCGCGGCGCCTCCGGCAACTTGCTGCCGAGAGGACCGAAGGCCCGCGCCGCGACGGGGGGCTCCGTGGGCGGCGCGGGCACTTCGGGGGTATCCTGAAGAGACCCGCAACAGGTTCATTTTTGAAGAATTGGCATGGGGAACTGCGACGATGAAAACGAAATTCGCTGCTTCGGTGCTTTCCGCACTGCTTTACGCCCAGGGCCTGCTCGGCTTTGCCGGTCTTGCTACCGTGCTGCTCAGGGACCGCGCCCATGCAAGCGAACTCACCATGGGCAGTGACATGCCGGTGGGGCCATCGCTTCTGCTGGTTCGCTGAGCGTCAAGAGCATCGGGCCCAGAGATGGAAAATCCGATGCCTGACAAAAGGGATTGCGCCAGTACCCGGCGGTCAGTCGGCGAATTGCCGCGGCGGATCGAACCGGTAGCCGGCGCCACGTATTGTGGTGATGGTGTCGGTGTCGAGCTTGCGGCGCAGCCGCACGATGCGCGAATCGATCGAGCGATCGAAGGCGTCGGCGTTTTCGGCCGGTGCCGCGGCGATGATGTCGTCGCGCGTGAGCACCTTGCGCGGACTGGCCAGGAACAACCTGAGCAGCGCCACCTGGCCGGGCGAAAGCTGTTCCTCGGAGCCGGAACGATGCATGACCATGGCCGATCTCAGATCGACGGTCGCGTTCTCCAGCACGATCAGTTCCTGGGTGCCCCTGCCGCGGCGCGAAAGCAGGCCGCCTACACGAGCGGCCAGTTCACGGACATTGAGCGGACTCTCGACGACGTCGGCCGCACCAAGCTCCAGCGCCAGCACCTTGTCGACGAGATCCGCTGGCCGGCAGATCAAGATGAAATCCGGCCCGCCCTCGCCGCCTCCTGCTTGGTCGCCATAACGTCTGAGCAGATCCCGCCCCTCCGCCTGGCTGAGGCTGTCGCCGACGACGACGACGTCGATGCCCTTTCCCGACAGCAGCGATTCGGCCTCCCAGGGCTGACGTGCCTGATGCACGTCGTGGCCGCGCCGCTCGAGATGGTCGGCGAGTTCGGTCGCCACCACTTCGGCTACCGAAACGAGCGCAATAACGGATCGTGCGGCCATCTTTTCCAACCGTTCCCTGGCAACCCGGATATGAGTGCTGGACATGATGTTTATACCCAATCTACTTTCCACTGAAAGTGGGAGCGAAAGCATCGTGCGGGCAAGAATTGTCATAGTCGAGGATGAGCCCGACCTCAGGGACGCGGTCGCCGAATATCTTGGCGCATCCGGCTATGACGTGGCCACCGCTGAAAGTGCTGCCGCGGCGCGCAGCCTCGTTGAAACGCAATCGTTTCATCTCGCCATTCTCGACATCGCCATGCCCGGCGAGGACGGCCTCTCGCTCGGCCGCTGGCTGCGTTCGAAACTGCCGATCGGCATCATCTATGCCACCGCGGCCGGCACCGCGCTCGACCGTATCGTCGGGCTGGAACTCGGTGCCGACGACTACATCGTCAAGCCCTACGAATTGCGCGAAGTGCTGGCCAGGGTCCGCAGCGTGTTGCGCCGCGTTCCCCAGCCGAAGGAACTCCAGGACAAGAAAGCCGGGACGGATCGCCGTTCCGTTGCCTTCGGCCCCTTTCAGGCCGACCTTGACGGCAGGCTGGTCACCGGCGCCAATGGCGCGGTGATCGACATGGCCAAGAGTGAGTTCGACGTGCTGGAGATTTTCCTCACCCGCGCCAACCGGCTGCTGACCCGCGCCGCTATCTCCGAGGCGATCGGTTTCACCGAAGATCCGGAATCGTCGCGCGCCGTCGACATCCGCATCATGCGGCTGCGCAAAAAGATCGAGGCCGATCCCGCCAATCCGAAATTCCTGCGCACGGTACGCGGCGAGGGCTATATCTTCTCGCTGCCGACCGGCGACGGCAACTGAGCACCGGGCCAGAAGGATTCGGTTGCTCGCCAGCCGGAATTGGCACGACTCCGAATTGGCGCGACCCCGGAATGACAGCACAAGATGATCGCTGAAGCAGCAAGCACCGATATGCAAGGGTTCAGGCAGGGCGCGGCGATGGCGGCCGTGCGCGTCGTTCGCCGGCTGCGCGAGGCCGGCGACTGGCAGCGCGAGATGGACGGCATACTGGAAACGCTCTGCCGGGCCATGGATTGCCAGCGCGGCATCCTGTTTCGCTTGCGCGAACTGCCAGGCCAGGGCTTCGCCCAATCCGTCGCCGCCTATTGGATCGACCCTCTTTTCGGCGGCGAACTGGCGTCGCCAACCGTCATCATGCAATCGATCGTCAATTCCGACCCCCTGCTGGAGCGGCTTGCCGAGGACGAGAGGCAAGGCAAGATCTTCGCCGGCCATACGCGCGACCTCGAAGGTTTCCTGAGGACCGATTTCGAGAAGCAGAACATCAAGTCGTTCCTCTCGGTCTCGGTCTTCGCGCATGGCCATCTCTGGGGCACGCTGGCGGTCAATGACTGCGTCAGCGAGCGTGCATGGACCGACGAGGAAGAGGCGACGCTGCACATCATCGCGCTCGCTATCGGCGACGCTATCGAGCGCTCGCCCTCCGACGCCCATGCCAGCGAGGTCATTCGCCGGACTATGCTGCAGGCCTCGCTTGATGCCATCGTCGTCATCGACGAGACCGGCTCGATCATCGAATTCAATCCGGCCGCCGAGAAGATGTTCGGCTTCCAGCGCAGCGACATTCTCGGCAAGGATCTGCTCGATACGATCGTGCCGATCTACTACCGCAAGGGCTATGCTTCGGGGGCCGAATACATGTCCGGCCGCGGCGCGCCGATGGTCGGCCAAAGGCTCGAGACGGTGACCCAGAATGCTGCCGGCGAAGTGTTCCCGATCGAGCTGACGGCGACCGAGATGCGGGTCGCCGACCGCCGCCTGATCTTCGGCTCCATCCGCGACCTGCGCGACAAATTGCGTGCGGAGGAAGAAATCGGCCGGCAGCGCGAGAAGCTGCACCAGAACGAGAAGATGGCGGCGATGGGTTCGTTGCTGGCCGGCGTATCGCACGAGCTCAACAATCCCCTGGCAGTGGTTGTGGCGCAATCGACGCTGCTGCACGAATTCGCTTCCGATCCGCAGACCAAGGTGCGCGCCGAGAAGGTGCGCGCCGCGGCCGAGCGCTGCGGCCGCATCGTCAAGAGCTTCCTGTCGATGGTCCGCCTCCATCCCGCGGCACAGGCCGAGACCGACCTCAACCAGGTGATCCGGTCGGCACTCGAAGTGACCGCTTATGGCGCGCGCTCAAGCGGCATCGTCATCGACACCGATTTCGCCGCCGGCCCGCTGCTGGCCATGGCAGACGCCGACCATGTGACGCAGGTAGCGGCCAACTTCCTCATCAACAGCCAGCACGCCTTGGCTGGCATTGCCGGTGACCGGCTGATCAAGGTGCGGACGTTCCGCAGCGACCGCGGTCACCCCTGCTTCTCGGTCGAGGACAATGGGCCCGGCGTGCCGGAAGCGATCCGCGGCCGCATCTTCGAATCCTATTTCACCACCAAGCCGGTCGGCGTCGGCACCGGCATCGGCCTGTCGATCTCGAAATCGATCATCGAGCGGCACAATGGCAATGTCTGGTTCGAGGAAGTGCTCCCGAGAGGCGCGCGTTTCGTCGTCCAGCTGCCGGCCATCGTGGCCGGCCTCGCCACCGCCGGCGATAACCAGCCGCGATCAAGCGGCCTGCGCCATGCCTTGATCATCGATGACGAGCCGGATGTCGCCGGCTCGCTTTCCGACATTCTCGAACTGATGGGCATCAAGTCGCGGATCGTTCCTGTCTGGGAATCGGCCGCCGCCACTTTGAGCGGCCACATGCCGCCGGACATCGTCTTTTCGGACCTGCGCATGCCCGGCGTCAGCGGCATATCGATCTATCGCGAGCTGCTCGCCGAAAAGCCTGACCTGGCGCGGCGTTTCGTGCTGGTTACAGGCGACCTGATCGGTGCGAAAGCCGAAATCGAGGCCCTGCCGGCACAGCAGCGGCCGCAGATCCTGGAAAAGCCGTTCAGCACGCTGGATGTGCGCAGTGTTCTGTCCGCCATTGCCGAACAGGCGGCCTTTAAAGGATAAAAAAGAGGCCCCCGGGGGCGGGGGCCGAAGAAGAGCGCGCTGGAGGGAGCGCTCGGGGAGTCCAGAGCATGATCCCAAAACGGGAACGGTTTCGGATCAGGCTTCGACAAAATCAGAAAATATTCGGCGTGTCGGCCAACGGTGCGGCAGTGGCGATCATGCGGATGGCGCGGCTCTTGTGTGTTCCGGACTGTTCGACGATTGCGCGCAGGCAGTCGATACTCTCGGCACCCCAGGTCTGGCCCTTGCAGGCGAAGTCGGTCACCGGTACCGGCAGACGCGCGGTCCTGGTCGTCGTCTGCGCGCCGTCGATGAGATTGGACGGCGGATTCAACGAAGCGAAGGCCGGCCCGATTGTCGGCGTGAACGCCATGCCGACGAAGGCGCAAGCAGCCAGCACCATGAACATCGCCATGGGGTGGTCGCTGGCCCGCTGGCGCAGCGCCAGTTTCGGACGGCGGTCATTGCGCTCTGGAGCCTGAAGGCGGCTCTCGCCGCGGATCGTCTGGATTTTCGCATGCATTGCCTTCCCCTTCGCTGAGTTTCTTTTGGAAATGAACTTATCCGCACTTTGTAACGACGATGGGGTGGCGAAGGACTGGCACTGTAACCAATTCGAAACAGCATTCGGGCGAAGTCGGGCAAAATCGGGCATAGCTTCGACGGCGCTCGGGCTTGAGGCGCAACATGACCCGATCTTGCCAAACAGTTTTTCGAAAAGACCAGGCTCAGACCGAAGCTTGAAGCTCGGCAATGATCTTGTGCGCGGCGATACGCCCGGCAATGATGGCGCCCTCGACATACCCCGGAAACGACGGCGAGAGTTCTGAACAGGCGAGATACACCGGCGGTGCGCCGGCAAGGATCGTCCGCTCGGCATCTCTTGCTGTCACGTCGACAACAAGATCGCTGTACGCGCCGCCGCTCCAGCGATCTCCTACCCAGTCACGCAAACTGAAATCGATGACATCACCGGCACTCCGGCCAAGGGCTGCCTCCAACCGGCCGGTCACCTCCGCACGCAGTTCCGGCTCGCCGAGGTCGCGCCAGCGCAGCGCGAGCGACCCGCCGACGAACACGACGAGCGCGGCATGCTCCGCATCCTTGCCGGCGTCGCAGGCAAACAGCCCCGGCGGATCGAGCCACATCACCATGCCGTTCAAATCCCGCCCGCGCCAAAACGGTTTGGCATAGCGCACCAGGATCTTGATAGCCGCGCCGCTTTTCCAGGCGCCGAGCGCCCGCCCCAGTCGGGCTGGCAAGGCGGGAGCAAAGGCGAGCTCCGTAACCGTCGCCGGCGGGACGGCAACCAGGACCGCGCGCGCCTCGATGGCACCCCCGGCCGAAACGACAAGAACACCTTGTGAACTGTGCTCGATGCGCGTGACCGGCTCGCTCAGCCGCAACCGATCGCCAAGGTCGCGGGCCAGATCGTCGGCCAGTGAATGCATGGTTTCGCGCACGAAATATTGCAGCTCCGGCACCTCGTTGGTGACGCGTCGGTCATTGTCGATCAGATACCAGAGAGGAATCTGGTCCAGCGCCATGCACCAGAGACCTTCGATCATCGAACGGAAGACGGCCCTGGCGTCGGCCGAATCGCGCTGGCGGGCAAGCCAGTCGGCAACGGTCAGTCCGGCAATCGAGACGTCGTCCGGATCGATCCCGTTCATGCGCTCGCGGATTGCCATTGCCGCGTCATAGATCCGCTCTGCTCGTTGTACGGACATCGTCGGCTGGGTGATGAAATCGCCATCGACATAGGTTTCAACCAGCGTCTTGCCGCGCGCCTCGATCAGCGCCATCAATTCCGGCATGTCCTCGCACAGGAACTGGCCGCCACTATCGATCCGTTCGCCAAGTCCGTTCAGTCGGGACTCGACGCGTCCGCCGACCCGGTCGCGTGCTTCGAGCAGAATGAAATCGATGTCGGCCTTCTTCATCTCGAGCGCCGCCGACAGGCCTGTGAAACCCGCACCGACGATGACGACATCGGTTCGCTCGAATTCGCCGCCCTCATCCGTGAAGGTCTTCAGCATTGCCGGCTATCCACCCAATCGCATCCGGCTTCCACCGACGAAGTATGTCCTTGTCGACATATGCCGGCGGGCCGCACACGCCATGCCGCAGGCTGTCTCTAACCTATCGTTTTCTCGAGCATATTGAGCCAGTTGCGATAGGCGATTTTTTCGATCAGTGCGCGGCCGAAACCGCGTGCCGCCAATGCATCGATCAGCTTCGGCAGGCCGGCGACATCCCCGATGACGGCCGGGATCATGGCGCCGTCGAAATCGGAGCCAAGACCAACGCCGTCCTCACCCAGCGCCTGCAGCAGCGAATCGATATGCCGCACCATGATGTCGAGGCTTGTGTCGGCATTCATGCGACCATCCTCGCGCAGGAAGCCGGTTGCGAAGTTCAGCCCGACCATGCCGCCGGTTTCGCGAATCGCGCCGAGCTGCCAGTCGGTCAAGTTGCGCGAATGGCCGCATATCGCGTGCACGTTGGAATGGGTCGCGACCAGCGGCGCATCGCTGAGCGCCGCGACATCGCGAAAGCCCTTCTCGTTGAGATGCGAGAGGTCGATCATGATCTTCAGCTGGTTGCAGGCCTTGACCAGCGCCTTGCCGGCATCGGTGAGGCCGGGGCCGGTGTCGGGCGAGGACGGGAAGCGGAACGGCACGCCGTGGCCGAAGGCGTTCGGCCGGCTCCAGACGATGCCGAGCGAGCGCAGGCCGGCTTCATGCAGCACGTCGAGCATGGTGAGCTCGGGATCGATCGCCTCGACCCCTTCGATGTGGAACACCGCGGCGATCGAGCCTTGCGCCATGGCACCGCGCACATCGCCGGCGCTGCGGCAGACGGTGAGCGCTCCGGCCCGTTCCAGCCTGAACAGGATCGAGGCCATCGCGATGGTCGAGGTCAGCGCCTCATTGCGCGGAACCTCGGGCGGCAGCGGCTCGGCGGCACTCGGCGCCAGGGGCACGGCGCCGCGCCTGGATTTCTCGACAGGCGGCGGAAAGATGGCGAACATGCCGCCGGCGAAGCCGCCGGCTTTGGCACGCGGCAGGTCGATATGGCCGCCCGATTTCCCCTCTATGAACAGCTTTTCGACATCCGTGTCTTTCGACTGGTAGAGTCTGAGCAACGTATCGTTGTGGCCGTCGAAGACGGGAACGAGATCGGTTTCGGTCATAGGGGGATCATTCGGTTCGTTTGTCGGCAAGGGGCTGAGATATATCATATCGACTTAGGCAGGATGCGCTACCCGCACAAATGCCAAAGTCATCCCCGTGGGGATCGCAGCCGCTTTCCGCACCGTTTCCAAGCGACGAAACCCCTATTGCTTCAGCACGTCGGCCCATTCCAGATGGCGGCGAAACTGGGCGTTGGCGAACGGGCAGAGCGGGATGATCTTCTTACCCGCCGCACGCGCATCCTCGACGGCGCGGGTGACGAGGCGAAGCCCGGCACCCTGGCCGCGAAAGACGTCCGGCACCTCGGTGTGGTCGATGATGATCTGGTGCTCACCGATCTTGGTGAAGGTCATCTCGGCCTCGGCGCCATCGGGTCCACGCAGGACATAGCGGCCCTTGGAACCGCGATCCTCAAGTTCGATCTCAGGCAGTTGGTCAGGCATCGCTATGCTCCTTGGGCAGCATCGGCAAAGAACCGCCGTGCCGCCTCGATCTCGTTTGGCCGCACCTCGTGCCCGCCATCGTGCCATTCCACTGTGACATCGGCGCCGTCGGCACGCAAATATGCCTCGAGCCGCGTGGTCAGGTTCGGCGGGCAGATCGGGTCGCGCTTGCCGGCGGTCATCAGAATATGGCGGCCGGCGAGACTGCCCTTCACCTGCGGCTCGAACGGGATCAGCGGATGCATCAACACCGACGCGCCGAACAGCGCTGGAACCGCGAACACCACCGAGGCCAGGACATTCGCGCCGTTGGAATAGCCGAGACCCAGCACGGCCGATGGCTTCGCTGCTTCGACATGGGCTTTGACGAAGCCCGCCATCCTGATCGTCGCCCGTGCCAGATCCTCCATGTCGTAGACGCCCTCGCCGGTGCGGCGAAAGAAGCGCGCGGCACCTTGTTCGGACACATCGCCGCGCGGCGAGATGATGGTTGCCTGGGGCGCGAGATCGCGCCCCAGCGACAGAAGCTGGTTCTCATCGCCTCCAGTGCCATGGAAGACGAACAGCAGCGGACCGCCCGGCGAACCGGGCAGCAGCTTGTGGATGTAAGCGTCCTTGCTCATGACCTCAGCCTTCCAGTCTCTGCAGATGCTGTTCCAGATACGGCCGCAGGTGCTGGTGCTGCGACGGCAGCTTCAGCGCCTCGCCCAGATGAGCGGTATCCTCGTCGCGATCGAAACCCGGCTCGTTGGTGGCGACTTCGAACAGCACGCCACCCGGTGTGCGGAAATAGATCGCCCAGAAGTAGTCGCGATCGATTACTGGCGTCACCCCATAGCCGGTGTCCATCAACGCCTTGCGCACCTCAAGCTGCCTGGCGCGGTTCTCGACCGCGAAGGCGACGTGATGGACAGAGCCGGCGCCGAGATCGGCGAAGGCCGTGCTCGGCAGCGATTCGATGTCGATGACATCGGCGCCATTGCCGTTCTTCACCGCCAGCCGCTTGAGATTGCCGGACTTGTCGACTTCCTCATAGCCCATGAACTTCAGCAGCTCCTCAGTGGCGCCGCCATCCTTCAGCCTGAGCGATACCGAATGGAAACCGCGGATCGCCTGGTCGACCGGAACACCGCCTTTCGCCCAGGGCGCTCTGCCGTCACCCTTGCCCTCGACCAGCGCGAAGCCGTCACCATCCGGTCCGGCAAAAGCCAGGCGCTTCTCGCCGAAGGTCTCTTCGCGCGAGAGGCCAGTGACGCCCTCATCGGCAAAACGGCTTTCCCAATAGCCAAGCGTGCCTTCCGGCACCGAGTAGACGGTGGTTCCGACTTCCCCGACCCCATGCCGGCCCTTGCCTATATCGGGGAAAGGGAAATAGGTCATCACCGAACCCGGCGTGCCGGTCTCGTCACCGTAATAGAGGTGGTAGACGTCGGGCGCGTCGAAATTGACGGTCTTCTTGACCCGGCGCTGGCCGAGTTTCCTGGTGAAGAATTCGTTGTTCTGGCGGGCATCCCTGGCCATCGACGTGACGTGATGCAGGCCCTTGATCTGGTCGAGCATTGTCTTGCTCCTTCCTTGGTGCATGTGCGGCCCTCGCCGCTGTCCACGCCAATATGAGGACCAGAGCAGTTTAGGCAAAGGCGGCAAACACAGAATGGACTGTGTCGTAAAAGTGAACGATGGAACAAGGTTCGTTCACCAATTGGCCCGCAGAGTCGGGCTTGCGCCGTGGCCGGAATTCGGTTCCATGAAAGGCGTTCGACATCCCGCGACAAAGGTATTGTGAGTGACTGGAAAAGCCAGGCGGCCCAACATTCTCCTGATCACATGCGATCAGTGGCGTGGCGATTGTCTGTCCGCAGCCGGCCATCCGGTCGTGCAGACGCCGAATGCCGACGCTTTGGCCGCGGAGGGTGTGCTGTTCAAGCGGCACTATGGCGGCGCGGCGCCCTGTTCGCCCGCTCGCGCCTGCCTCTACACCGGCCTCTACCAGATGAACAACCGCGTCTGCCGCAACGGCACGCCGCTCGACGCTCGCCACGGCAACATCGCGCTCTCGGCTCGCGCCCTGGGCTATGATCCGACGCTGTTCGGCTACACCGACGTCTCGCTCGATCCGCGCCTGCTGGCGCCGGGCGATCCGCGGCTGCAAAGCTATGAAGGCGTGCTGCCGGGCTTTACGGTGCGCCAGTTGCTGCCCGAGCACCAGAAGCAATGGCTATCCTGGCTGGAACTGCAAGGTGTCGACGCCAGCGCCGGGTCCCCCGACATCCACCGTCCGCTGGCCGACGGCGTGGCCGGGACCATCAGCAACGCGCCGCCCGTCTACTCCGGGCAACAAACGCCGGCGGCTTTCCTGACCGGCGAATTCACGCGTTGGCTTGGCGAACAGGAGGACGCCACGCCGTGGTTCGCGCATCTTTCCTTCATCAGCCCGCACCCGCCTTTCATTGTGCCGGAGCCCTACAACACGATGTACGATCCGGCTGACGGCCCGGCCTTCCGGCGCGCGGCAAGCTGGCACGAAGAGGCGGAAAACCATCCCTATCTTGCCTATGATCTCGGCCGGCAGAAACAGATAAAATTCCGCCCGGACGCCAGAGGCAAGGTGCACGACTGGAGCGAAGACGATTTTCGCCGCATCCGCGCGATCTATTACGGCATGATTTCCGAGGTCGATGCGCAACTCGGCCGCGTCTGGAAAGGGATTAAGGCCGCAGGCGCGTGGGACGACACCATCATCGTTCTGACCTCGGACCATGCCGAGATGATGGGCGACCATTTCATGCTGGGCAAGGGCGGCTATTTCGACGGCAGCTACCACATTCCGCTGATCATTCGCGATCCGCGCCAAGGCAAGGCGACCGGCGGCAGTGTCGACAGCTTCACCGAAGCGGTCGACATTTTGCCGACGTTTCTCGACCTGGTCGGCGAAGAGCCCGCGCCGCATCTCGACGGCGCCTCGCTGAAGCCGTTCCTGGGCGGAGAAACCCCTGCGGCCTGGCGCGATGCCGCGCATTGGGAGTTTGACTTCCGCTCGATTGCCGCGGGCGAGGCCGAAAGCCATTTCGGCATCGCCGCACGCCAATGCAACCTCGCCGTTATCCGCACGGAACATTTCAAATATGTGCATTTCGGCGGCAATCTGCCGCCGCTGCTCTTTGATCTGGAAAACGATCCGGGCGAGCTGGACAATCTCGCGGCCGACCCCGGCCATCTCACCGTGCGCCTGGAATTCGCCGAACGGCTGCTCGCCTGGCGGGCCGAACATCTCGATCAGTCGTTGGCACTGGCCGAATTGACCCAGAACGGCCTCGTCGGCCATGCCGCTGGCCTGCAACCTGGCCACACATAAATAAAGCCCGCGCCGTTGCCAGCGCGGGCTTCATTGGGCTGAACAGAATTACCTTACGATCATGCGCTGCTGATCGCGCTGCTCAGCATAGCTGCCCTTGTCATAGGCGGTTTGAGCCTCGAGCTGCTCCTTGGTGAAGGTCGTGTAGAGGTACTTGTTGCCGTCCTTGTCGGTCATGAATTTGAGATTATCCATACCAACCGCGACCTCCTTTTCACCGACGCCTAAGAAGCCGCCAACGTCGACGATCACCGCGTCCGTCTTGTTGTCAGGCGCAAGCACGACATCGCCGATTTCGCCTACCCTGGCGTCGTTTGCGCCGTAGACAGTCGTGCCCTTCAGGTCATCGGCACGAATCTCGCCGACCGGCATCTCGGTCAACGTCGACTTGTCGATGGCGGCAGTCTGTGTCTGGTCGGGAGCCGAGGCGTCAGGGGTGGTCGCTGCCGGAGCTTCGGCGGTCTTATCTGCCGGAGCGACAGCAGGAGCCGTCGTGTCGGACGGCACAGCAGCCGGAGCGGTGGCCGCAGGCTCGTTGGAAGCCGTCGTGGCCGGCGCCGGATCATAGGCCTTGCGGTCGAAATCGGGCTGCGCCTGCAGCTCTTCCTTGGTGGTCTGGGCCACCAGCCAGCGGTCGCCATTCTTCTCGGCCCACTGCGCCTTAGAGAAATCATAGGTGACATTCTTGGCGCCGAGGCCAAGGAAACCGCCCACGCCGATGACCAGGGACTCGGCCTTGCCTTCCTTGGTCAGCACGATGTCGTTGACATCGCCGATATTCTGCGCGTCATCACCGGTTCCGTTATATACGTCTTCACCGATGATGTTGGTGGCAAGGTTACCGTCCGCGCGCTTTACCGGTTCCGCCGGAGCGGCGTTCATGTCGGCCGGCTTTTGTGCCGTATCCGTCGTAGCAGGTGCCGTAGGTGCGGTCGCGTCGGTCGATGCCGCAGGTGCGGGGGCCGGACTGTAGGGCTGGCTGTCGAATTCCGCCTGAGCGGTCAACTCGTCCTTGGTCGTCTGGGCTACCAGCCAGCGGTCACCATTCTTTTCGGCCCACTGCAGCTTGCCGTACTCGAAGGCGACGCTCTTGGCACCGACACCCAGAAAACCGCCAACGTCGATGACAACGGATTTCGCCTGCCCATCCTTGTCGAAGACGACGTCGCTGACATTGCCGATGTTCTCGGCATCATCGCCAGTGCCGTTGTAGACGGATTCACCGATGATGTTGGTGACGATGCTGCCCTCTGCGCGGACCGTCGCGGCGCCTGACTCCTGAACGGCTGGGCTCTGTGCCGGCGCCGGGGTCGTCGCACTCTGCGCATATGCGCCCGTCGCGATCAGTGTTGCGAGTGCGGTCGTGGCTAAAAGATTGCGGATCATGATAGTCTCTCCTCGTGCCTGATCTCGTGCGCCGCGTCTTCGCCGGAAAGTCGGACGCGGCATCTACAGGTTCACAACGTCGTGACCAGTCTGTTGTTCCGACAAAACCGCGCCGTCCGGAAATCGAAATCACAGAAATGATCGAGCGGCTTAGAAGCCCCTTCGTGTCAAGGGAACCTTTCCGTCGCCGCCGCGTTTCCGCCATCGGCTGGGCGTGTCCCGGCCGCTTTTTGGCTGACATGATGGAGCGGGGTATGAAATTCGCAGCGGTGCTGAACCGGGATGGCGGCACTTTGCGCACCACCGACCTCGTCGCCTTCTCCGACAGGATGCATCAGACGCTGGAGACGGCAGGGCACTCGCTCAGCATCGAAATTGTCGCCGGCAAGGACGTGGTGGAAACGCTCGACAGCGCGGCTTCGCGTCGCTCTGTCGACGTCGTGCTGGCGGGTGGCGGCGATGGGACCATTTCCGCCGCGGCCGCGCGGCTGATGGGCACGAAGAAGGCGCTTGCCATATTGCCGGCCGGCACCATGAACCTGTTCGCGCGGGGGTTGGGCATTCCGCAGTCACTCGATGGAGCGCTGAAATCCTTCGCCGACGGCGAAATCATCGCGGTCGACGTGGCGACCGCCAATGGCCAACCTTTCATACATCAGTTCTCGATCGGCATGCATGCGAAGATGGTGCAACTGCGCCAGAAGATGGAGTTCGGTTCGCGGTTGGGAAAGATCCGCGCCTCGGCCAAAGCGGCTTGGGCGACGATCAACAATCCACCTGCGATGAATGTGACGCTCGGCATCGGCGAAGCCGAAATGGCGGCACGTATCACCGGCATCGGCATCACCAACAATTTGTTCGGCGAAGGCCATTTGCCTTACGCCGACAATCCGGCGGGCGGCGTGCTCGGTGTCTATGTCACGGTGGCGAAGCAGCGCGCCGAATTGGTCAAGTTTTTCTTCAACGTGGCGCGCGGCAAATGGCGCGACAACGAACATGTCGAAATCCACCAGACGAACAGAACGGTGCTGAAAATCCATTCGAGCAGCCGCAAGTTTCGCGCTGTGATGGACGGCGAATTGGTCAGGCTTGACCGTGAAACGGTAATCGAAATCCAGCCTGGCGCGCTGAATGTGCTGGTGCCGGCGAGCGCGGCCCGATCGAGAGCCGCCTGATGCGATGCGTTGCAACGAACAAACCGGCTTTAGCCAGCAGGAGCCTGCTCGGTGGTGCTGGGCGTGGGGACATGCTGTTCATCGCTGGTTGGCGCCTTGATCAACACACCATAAATCTCGGCAATGCCCCACGCAGCAAACACCAGAAGCAATGCGGCGATCAGGATTCGAAATCCATGCCAGCCCCATCGCCCCTGCCGCGCCTTGTTTTCTGGAATGATCTTGGCCATGCTCGATCCCTGTCTCATTCTGCACCAGCTGGCGCGCTCGGCAAATCATGGTCGGGTAACGGTTCCTCGCTAGGATGGTTCCGGAAAAGCGCGCTGGCCTTGCACCAGCGCAAGCAGGCGGCGGCGAAGACCGGGACGAGGCAAGTGGGGTGACTGGCAAGACGCAAACAGTGCCCGAGCTGCCGGCCGAAGTTGCGCGCGCAGTCAAGGATGTTGACCGGCTCGCCGTGCTGCACGGGTTGGAGATGCTGGATACGGCGGCCGATCCCGATTTCGACCGCGTCAGCAGCCTTGCCGCGGCGGTGATGCAGGTGCCGATGGCCCTGGTCTCGCTCGTCGACCTCGAACGGCAGTGGTTCAAATCCTGCTTCGGCCTGGACGAGGCCGAAACCGCGACCGACGTCTCCTTCTGCGCCCATGCGATTGCCGCCGGCGACGAACCGATGGTGGTGGTGGATGCAACGACGGATCCCCGTTTCAAGACCAACCCGCTGGTCACCGGAAAGCACCATGTCCGCTTCTATGCCGGCGCGCCGATGGTTGTGGCAGGTGCCCGCATCGGCACGCTGTGCGTGCTCGACCGCTCGCCGCATGGTTTTCCATCCCACGCCGAGCTCGACCAGCTGAAGTCGCTCGCCGGCCTCGCTGCCAGCCTGTTCACCCTCAAGGACGCAACCCGCAGCGGCGCGATCGCCGAGGCCGCACTGGTTCGCGAGGAAAAACGACGCGCCATCGCACTCGATGCGGCGTCGCTCGCCAGTTGGGCATGGGATATCCGCACCGATATCATCGAATGCGACACATTGATGTCGGAGCTGTTCAGCCTGCCGCGCTCCAACCGGCTGCGCGCACGTGACATCCTCACCGCCATCGATCCGCGTGACGTCTACCAGACCGAAACCCGCTTTCGCGACGCCCTGACCGGCAGCGACGACTATTTCGGCGAATACCGGGTGAAGGGCTTTCATCCGCCGCGCTGGCTCGCCACGCGCGGCCGTGTCATCGAGCGTGACGGCGACGGCAAGCCGACCTTGATCTTCGGCGTCAACTACGACATCTCCGAGCGCAAGCTCGGCGACGAACGGCAACGGCTGCTGCTGCGTGAGCTCAACCATCGCGTCAAGAACACTTTGGCAACCGTCCAGGCGCTGGCAACGCAGACCGTACGCCATGCCCGCCAGCCAAGCCAGTTCCTTGAGGCCTTCGGCGCCAGGCTTCAGGCCTTGGGCATCGCCCACAATCTGTTGTCGGACCGCGAGTGGCGTGGCATCGGCATCAGTGAACTCGTCCAGATCGAGGTCAAACCTTTCGAAACGGCCGAGCAGCCGCGCATGACGATCTCCGGCGACGACCTGCTGCTGTCGCCCGACCAGGCCGTCGGGCTTGGCCTGATCCTGCATGAACTCGCCAGCAACGCGCTGAAATATGGGTCGCTGTCGGTGCCGTCAGGCAGGGTCGACCTCGGCTGGAGGACGCAAGGCAGGAGGGATGCCCGGCGTCTTGTGCTGACCTGGCGCGAAAGCGGCGGCCCGCAAGTCGCTCCGCCGGATCGGCACGGCTTCGGCTCGATCCTCATTCGCCGCAGCCTGGCCAAGGTCATTTCCAGCGAAGTGACCCATGAATTCCGGCCGGAGGGCGTGTTTGCCGAAATCTCGATGCCGCTGGAAGAGTTGTCAAAGTGACCTCTCCCAACAGCTCTATCTCCGCTCGCTCTCATCCAGATCGTCGGATTTCACATTCTCGCGGTAGATGGCGTAGGCCGCGAGCGCCACGGCCGGCCCAAGAATGACGCCGAGACCGCCTTTTCCCTTGAGCAGGCTCGGCAGCACGGCGAGTGCGGCGGTGATGCCGATCGCCTTCATGTCGGCATTGCGGCGCTGCGCCCGGCGCCGGGCGCGTGAGCCTGCGGAGATCCGGTAGATCAGCAGGATAAGTCCGGCAAGCACCAGGAAACCGACGCCAAACCCCAGTGCCGCGGCAAGCGGCCCATAGCGCAGCGCCGTCCAGATATAGGCGGCCCCGACAAGAAAGCCGAGACCGCAAAGTGCGGCGGCCAGGGCGATCACATAGACGATTGCCGCCGTGCGCGCCCGGTGTATGGCGGCCACGGTTTCCCCCGAGGCGAGGCCCGAGATCAGGGTTGCCAACATTCCCATCCGGAGCGCGACTAGCGACGCGCGATGAGCGCGAAAAGGAAGCCTACGCCGGCGGCGATCGCCAGTGACGTCACCGGCTTTTCACGCACGCTTGCCATCATCTGCGCTTCGATGTCCTTGGCATTGCTGCGCAGGCTGTCAAAGGCTGCTTCGCCCTGCGCACGCAACTGCTCGACCCCTTCCGTGGCTGCGCGGCGCGCGGTGCCATAGCCATGCTCGCCGGTCTTGGCCAGTTGTTTGGTGAGCTTGTCGATGTCGGCCTTCAACTGCCTGATGTCGGCTTCCAGGTCCGCATTTGCACGGGCTTCGTTTGCGGTCTTTCCTGCGGCAGTGGCCATAGCTTAACTCCTTGTGATTGCTTGGTTTCAAACGCGCTGCGCGTCTCAAGGTTCCGGCATCGGGGACAAAGTAGCCGAAAACGCATCGGCGCGCACCCCGTCCGCCGGCTCCGGCAAAACACGCTTCCTCAGATTAATGGCCGGCGCGCTTCACCCAGCCCTTCCCAGCCGGCGAGCCGCTTGAGCCCTTCATTGTCGGAAACCACGCAGCCGCCGTCGCGCCAGACGATCAGCTTGCGATCCATCAGCTTGCGGATCGTCTTGTTGGTGTGAACCAGCGACAGGCCAAGCGTATCGGCGATGTGCTGTTGCGTGATCGGTATCTGGACGGATTGGTTGCCATTCAGTCCGACAACCTTGGCGCGGCTGCCGATGAAGGCGATGAGATAGGCAGCGCGCTCGATCGCACTGCGGCGCCCGAGGCTGAGCAGATTCTCGTCCAGCATCCGCTCTTCACGCGATGCGATCCAGGTGATGTCATAGGCCAGCCCGGGATGATTGCGGTACAGCTCATGCAGATATTCGCGCTCGAAAACACACAGCAGCATCGGCGACAGTGCCTCCACGGAATGCTGCATCTCGCCCATCACACTGCCTTGCAGGCCAATCAGATCACCGGGCATGAGATAGTTGAGAATCTGGCGGCGGCCGTCCAGCAACAGCTTGTAGCGAAACGCCCAGCCGGAGAGCACCGTGTAGAGATGGGCGCTATGGCTTCCCTCCACCAGCACCGTGCCACCCTTTTCGACTGCGAGTTCGCCCTTCTTGAATTTGCTGATGAAGGCCAGTTCCTGTTTTTCGAAATCGCGAAAAATCGGCAACGGCCGCAATGGGCAGTTCTCGCAAGGATATTGGCGGCTGGAGAAAGCGCTATTGTTCTGAACCGACATTTCGACCCCCCTTCGAAAGCCGCTCTTGGAGAGCGCGTTTCAACGCGTTGCAAGGATTGAGGTTCCGCCCGCTTGCCACATGTCTTTTTTAAATGACAGCAAGCGAATTAGCGATCATGACTCCGGCGTTTCAAGGAGTCTTTGCCTGTGCCCACATTGCTCGACGGATTGCGGATTCTGGTCCTGGAGGACGAATTTCTGATCGCCATGGACGTCGAGCAGCTTTGCCGCGACCATGGCGCCGATGAGGTGGTGATCGCCCGTGACCTGACCGAGGTCGATGGCCGCGAGGTCGCCACGCGATTCGATGCAGCCATTGTCGACTTGATGCTGGGCGGCGCCTCAACCATCGATTTCGCCTCCGGGCTGCGCGCGGCAGGCATACCTTTCGTGTTTGCGTCGGGCTATTCGGATGTCGATGAAATCAAGGCATCGTTTCCGGGCGTCAGGGTGGTTGGCAAACCCTATTCGGGTGAAGACCTCGTGCAAGCGGTCGCCGCGGCCTGCGGACGCGCTTGAGACACGATCGCGGTCAGCTCGCCGGCGAGCTCGTTACCTGGGCCGAAATTGCGTCCGGACCATACTCGTCCTCGCCTGATATTTTCAGGATCTCCTGCAGGCGCGTACGGGCTCGGCTGACGCGGCTCTTGATCGTTCCCACCGCGCAACCGCAGATCTCGGCGGCCTCCTCGTAGGAGAAACCAGATGCGCCGATGAGGATGATGGCTTCGCGTTGGTCCTCCGGCAATTGCTCCAGGGCGCCGCGAAAATCCTTCAGGTCGAGCTGGCCGTGCTGCGCCGGATGAACGGCAAGCCTGGCCGTCATGATACCGTCGCTGTCCTGCACTTCGCGCCCGCGCTTGCGCATCTGAGAATAGAACTCGTTGCGCAGGATGGTGAAAAGCCACGCCTTGAGATTGGTGCCGGGCTGGAAGCTCTCATGCTTGTCCCAAGCCTTGACGAGGGTTTCCTGGACGAGGTCGTCGGCTTTATCGGCATTTTGCGTCAGCGACACGGCGAACGCGCGCAGACTTGGGATTGCCCCAAGCAGATCAGTCTTGAAGCCTTGTGAGACCGCGGCCATGCCTCAGTCCTTCTTCTGTGCGGGTTCAGCCTGTTCCAGCTGGCTAAGCAACTGGGAAAAGCGATCCGGCACATCGTCGGAGACCAGCGCGTCGTAATATTGTTTGAGTTTGCGTCCGATTTCGGAGTTCGGCCCAAGAGCGTCACCAGAACCGTTCCGGCGCCTGCTTTCGGCGCCAGCCAGAATATCTTTCGTCATATCCTTCATTTTGCCCTTGTATTCCCAGCGCTCAAACCGCTCTTATCATACTCAACACAACGCAAGCGGCGCCGTCGTCTGGTTGCCCATCCCGACCCCAAAC
>NZ_RZOL01000160.1:0-13317 GCF_004022985.1 Mesorhizobium sp. M7A.F.Ca.ET.027.02.1.1
GGTGCGGGGAACGTTTTGGGGGTGGTTCCGGGGCGGCTGTATAGCGATTTCGCGAACGTGACGACGCTGAGCCCGAGCACAATTACCAGTGTCGGCGGCAGTCAGGCACATCTCAACATGCAGCCGTTCCTGACGCTGAGCTTCTGCATTGCCCTGCAGGGCATTTTCCCTTCGCCGAATTAAGGAGGCGCGATCATGGCACAGCCTTATGTTGGTGAGATACGCATGTTTGCCGGCAATTTTGCCCCGGCCGGCTGGATGTTCTGTGAGGGACAGCTTCAGCCGATCTCGGAGAACGAGACACTGTTCCAGCTGATTGGCACGACCTATGGTGGCGATGGCCAGAGCACCTTCGCGCTGCCCGACCTGCAAGGCCGTGTTCCGCTCCATCAGGGCAGCGGCTTTATCCTTGCGGAGACGGGAGGCGTGGAGGAAGTCAATCTGACAATTTCCCAGATTCCTTCACACAGCCATCCGATGGTCGCGTCCCTGAACATTGGTCAAGATACAAGTCCCAGCGGGAAGGTCGTTGCACAGATTGGCGGTGGCGCCTTGCCCTACATCCAGGACACGACCGATACCGACATGGCCCAGCAGGCTGTAACAGCCGTTGGCGGCAGCCAGCCGCACAACAATTTCCAGCCGTATCTTTGCATCAGCTTTATCATTTCACTTTTCGGCATCTTTCCGTCGCCGACCTGAGAGGGACATCATGGCTGACCCGTTCGTCGCCGAAATCCGAATCTTCCCCTTTTATTTCGCGCCCAGGGGCTGGGCGTGGTGCGACGGGCAGTTGCTGCCGCTGTCGCAGAACACGGCATTGTTCTCGTTGCTGGGCACGACCTATGGCGGCAATGGCAAAAGCAATTTTGCCTTGCCCGACCTTCAGGGCCGCTTGCCGATGCACCCGGGGCAAGGACCAGGGCTTTCGCTGCACGATCTCGGCGAGACCGGCGGTACGGAAACGGTAAGCCTGCTCGAATCGGAAATTCCTAACCACACCCACGCGATGCGCGACCATGACATCGACCTGGGCGAACTCAATGCGCCGTCATCGACGCGAAGCCTGGCCAAATCCACCAACGCAACAATCTATACCCCGGCGGCCAACCTGACGCAGATGAGCCCTCAAGCGCTCCCCCCTGCCGGCGGCGACCAGCCGCACAACAACATGCAGCCCTATCTCACCTGCTATTTCTGCATCGCGCTGCAGGGCGTCTTCCCGCCAAGAAGCTGAATTCCGAACCGAAAGGGCAGGACCGTACGATGGCCAAGAACGCAGAACCGAAGTCGAAGGTCCCCGCAGCGAGGACGCCGGCGCCGAAAGCGGCTTCCAGGGCCCGCCCGGCGCCGTCCAGCCCTCCACCCATTTTCCAGCACAAGCCGGCCGGCACGTCGTTTTTCGAACTGTCGCGGCTGATGGTGGTGGGGATCGATTCCGCCAAGGGGCAGTTGATCCAGAAGGCGCAGGTTTCGCCGAACGGGCCATGGCCCTCGGCCTGGTCGTTCATCGCGCCCGGCGCCTGGGTGATCATGACGGCGGGCCTCACCAAGGACGGCCGTGTCGCCGTGGTCGCGCAGCCATCGGGAACCACCAATCTGTCCTTCATCACCGAAGACGCCAACCAGATCGGCCCGGTCGAGAAATGGACCGCGCCGGTGAGCATCGGCACGCCGCCCGGCGCCACCTCCTATCAGAAGCTTTCGATGGCGCGCGATGCCGATGGCCGCATCGAGGTTTTCGTCACCGACAATCAGGGCCGCATCTGGTGGATCTACCAGAATCCGGACCAGATCGTGCAGGTGCAGAAAACCATCACGCCGCCCGGCACGACGACACCGATCGTCGTCACCGTCGACGTGCTGACGCCGCCGGCCAAACCGTGGAGCGACTGGATCCAGATCCCCGGCGGCCTGGTGACGGTTTCGGCGATACGCCAGGGTGACGGCCGCATCGCGCTGTTCGGCATCAATTCGAACCTGCATCTCTATCGCTGCCAGCAGGCGAAGGCGCAGGCCTTGAAGGCCGCCGACTGGACGGGTTGGGTGCAGATCGACACGACCCAGACAGGTGGCTTCATCGAGATGGCGCCGGTCATCGGCCCGCTGGGCGCCACCAATTTGTTCGCCCTGACCCAGAACGGCCAGGTGCTGCACACGCGCCAGATGCCCGCCGGATCGGATACGTGGACGCAGTGGGCGACACCCGGCTACTCCAGGGCGCCCAACCAGGCGCTTGCCGCCGGCATCCAGGGCGATGGCGATATCGTGCTGGTCGCGGCCGACCAGCAGCACTTCCTCCAATTCAACGCGCAATGGGATGCCTATACCCAGAACTGGTCGGGATGGCGCGATTTCGGCGCATCCCTTCGCTCGACGCGCCTGACGCTCAACTACAATGCCGACGGCCGGCTCGCTTTGTTCAGCCTGGCGCTCATGCCGGACGGCACCAACGGGCTGTGGACGATCAACCAGATGGGCGTCGACAGTTCCGAATGGGAGTATAACTGGACGTCGCTGACCGACAATAATCTCAAGCAGATCGTCGTCGTGCGCGACCTGACGCCGCCGGTCTGACGGTTGATTTCCGGCAGCGTGGCGGAAGGCAAGCAGGCCCGTCCGGTCTGGCCCCGGTCTGACACGGCCGGGCTCCGCTTTCGTGCGGCAGTGGAGGCGGACTTGCCGTTCCTGTCGCGACTCTATGCCTCGACCCGCTTCGAAGAACTCGCGGTGACGTCGTGGAGCGAGGCGCAGAAGGCCGAATTCCTCGGCATGCAGTTCCAGGCCCAGCACGCGCATTACCGAAAACACTATCCCGAGGCCGATTGGCTGGTGGTGGAACGCGATAGCGACGACATCGGCCGCCTCTATATCGAGCGCTGGCCAACCCAGCACCGCATCATCGACATCGCCTTCCTGCCGCATCATCGCCGCAAGGGTTACGGCACCGCGCTGCTCTGCGACCTCATCGACGAGGCATGGTTAGCCGGCAAATCAGCGTCGATCCATGTCGAGAAGCACAATCCGGCGAGACGGCTTTATGTCGCGCTCGGCTTCGCGGTCGTCGAGGACAAGGGCGTTTATGACCTGATGGCCTGTGCGCCGCCGGGGGGCGACGATCTATGATCGTCGGAACCGATTTGTTGGCAGATGCGATCATTGTCTATGGTCATCGTTTGCGCTGCCCCTCACCTGCCTGCCGGCATCCTCTCCCGTACAGTGACGGGGAGAGGGACGCTTTCATCGCGGATTTCGCCAATCTCCAGCGTTGCAAGAAAGGCGCCGGCGTCGCAGCCAGCCACTCTCGCCCCGTTTACGGGGAGAGATGTCCGGCAGGACAGTGAGGGCGGCGCCGGCGGCAAGGATTGTCGCATCAGGCCCTGTCACGATGCGATAGGCCTGCATGCAGCCCAAAACTGGGTCCTAATTGAACACCGCCTCGTACAGCCGCCCCGTCGCATCGGCGGCGACCGGCACGATGAAGATCTCGTGGCTGCCGCTTTCCCCCGTGAAAAGATAGGTCGCCTGCGGCAGTGCGATGTCGCGCGGGCCTTTGAACAGCAGCGAGAAACCGCCGCCCGGGCGCGGGCTGGCGGCGATGGGCTTGACCGCGGTCAGTTCGAGCGGGATTTGCTGGCCCCCGGCTTCGATGGTGAAGGTTTGTCCCTGCTCGAAATCCGATACCGACGCCATCCCGTTTGCCTCAATCTGTCCGCTGGAGCGGTTCAGCGTTCGGATCGCTGATCCGGCTTTTGTTTGTTCGCAATTGCCAGGGGAAAACCGCTCCACACTTTTCCTGGAATTGCTCCAGTGGAGGCACTGTCGCCGCTTCGCCGCAAGCTGTCCAGAGGCGGGCAGGCTGGCGGTCGTGTTCCCCAAGACAATCGACCGCCGCAATCCCAAAATACAGCACCGCCTGTCCTTTTATGCGCGCGAGAGACGCTGTAGTACTTTGTTCCTGCGCGGGATTCCTTTCGACCCAAGATCAGCGCAAACAAGCATAGATCCCGGCTTCGGGACCATTGGCAGCCTGATGGGCGTGCGGGAGACGGATGATGGCTGATGCGAAGATGGAAGTGACGGGCGACGCGATGCCGCTGTTCTATTCGAGGCCCGAGGCGCTCAACCCGGCGCGGCACGGCTCGCTGGGCCTGACTGCACGCAGCGATTTCGGCTTCGCCCGCTCGGCGCACGCCATTCCGGTGGTGGCGTCGGAAATGCCGGCGGCGATGCGCTCCTACCCGATCGTCTTTATCGGCCCGGCCAAGGCGCCGGTGATCATCACCGGCGTGCGCCAGAACGAGAACCTGTTCGTCGATGCCGAAGGCAAATGGACCGCGCCGCACTACATCCCCGCCTATGTCCGCCGCTATCCCTTCATCCTGGCCGAAGACCCGACATCGGCCGGCCGGCTGACGCTGTGCGTCGAACGGACCAGCGACCGCATCGTCGACCAGTTGCTGGCGCCGTCCCGCGATGACAAGATCCTGCCGTTCTTCACCGGCAACGAGCCGACCGAAGCGACCAAACAGGCGCTCGCCTTCTGCAACCAGTTCCAGATCGACTTCCGAGCGACTCGCGAGATGGTCGAAAAGATCGATGCGCATGGCCTGTTTTCGCCACGCCAGAGCAAGGTGACACTGGAAGGCGGCGAGGTGCTCAACCTCACCGATTTCCAGGTGATCGACGAGCCGGCCTTCAACAAATTGAGCGACGAGGCGTTTCTCGACCTGCGCAAATCCGGCGCGCTCGGCCTGCTCTATTGCCACCTCGCCTCGACCAACAGCTGGACCTCGCTGGTGCATCAGGCGTCGCTGCGGAAGGCGGGGCGGCCAGCAAGCTGATTTCACCCTGGCTCGCACTAGATTGATCGTGACAACAGCGCAAGTGATCAACTTGAGGAAACAGTGATAGTTCCGTCTTCAGGGCCGCTTACGATGGTCTCCTCGAAGTAATTGTTTGTGATCCGAACATAGTATTCTCCGGTCAGAGCGCCGGATTCCGCTTTAAGCTTAAAGTTAATTGTTGTTGTGTCTTCGATGTTAGTGTCGTTGTCGTTGATCAATAAACATGAGGCTATGTCTGAAGTGTCAGCATAAATAAATTCGATTGCCAAGTGCTCTGTGTCGTTAAACCAACCCCGATCCGGGGAGACCGTCACGCTCACAGTAATCGGCTCTCCGGCTCTTACAGCATTCCCTTCAGGTGTATCGACGCGCACTATATCTACTCTTGCCATGATCCATCTCCCTTTGGCATTCTCAAATGACAATCGGGAACGCTAGTCGAGATCGCCGCGCCCGTTGCGGTTCATGGCGCCACCGGACCGCCCCATCGCACCGCCAGACCTGCCCATGGCGCCGCCCGATCGCCCCATCGCACCACCAGATCTTCCCATTGCTCCACCCGACCGGCCAAACGAATGCGGGTCCAGCTCTGCACCCAACAGAACATCTTCGAGCGTTCCCGTGTCGAGCTCCAGCCGCATTGTCAGGTCACTCTTGTCGTACACCCAGACCTGCATTCCGCGGGCAAATGAGCCTATCTGCGATGACAGTCCGGTATAGGCAGGGTCGCTTGGACCGCGGCTCATGACCTTCAGATCGGTGTCCGCCGGAGCTGGATAATCAACCGCGGTGCCAGGCCCATGAACAAGAAGTATGGTTGGTCTGGCCAGCTCGTAGAACTGCGCCTCGAAGGTGAACGCATAGATCCTTGCCAGCAGGCTGCCGGAGGCGTCGATCTGGTTCTGCAGGAATCTGTTATTGCCAGGTCTTGGAGGCCGTCCCCCATCGATCCTCTTCTTCAGCTTCAAATCTTCAAGAACTCTACCGAACAAGTGTATGGCCGAGGTATTTAAAATGGTTTCAGTTATCATGGATCACCCCATCCTCTGCAATGTCGATCAAAGCTCGGCGCCACTTCTGGACATCCAATATTTCTCGAAATAGCTCATATCCGGGAGACGCACCTGATCCCGTGGACGAGCGGTTCGACCCTCATGAACATGGCTCTTTCGGTCTGGCTTCGTCAGGCGAGGCCCGGCACGGTAGCGAAAAATCCCTCTTCGGTCGAAATCCCGGAAGATGATGCTTGATAGTTCTCCTCCGGTCACACGGTCGTCGACCGCGAGCATCGTTCTCGCCACGTCACGATAGTCCAGGAAATCCGGGGCGAGAGCCCACAGTGTCTCGGCGAGATAGGCACCCACGATATCGCGCGCGTCGAGCAGCGCTTCGACGAAACCGTCTGGATTGCGCGTGAAATCGCGGTCAAAGACTTGCTGGAGCGGCGCCTCGGCGGTTGGATAGATTTCGGCGAGGTCGGCAAGATCTTCGGCCTCCGGCGAAATCAGTCCTCGATCCACCAAGCTCTCGTGAAAGACATCGACCAGAATGTCGAAGACGGCACCCGTTAGAGGTTGCGACAAGGCATGCTCGTCGGTCCAGCCGTCCGCGAAATCGGCCATCGTCAGCTTGTTGTTGGCCTCGCGTATCTGGCGGTGCGGTGAAAATTCCGAAAAGCGAGAGAGTTGATTGGCTATGTAGAGGTTCCCACGCGTCACCGTCAGAACGTTTTCGATCACGGATGGAAAATGCATGGCCGCGATCAACGAAACGCAGTCGGAAAAGGCCTCCTGAAAGCCCAGATATTCGGGGAACTCAGCTCCCGGCTTGGGTATGCCGAGGACGCTGTAGACGAACGCATGGCCAACCTCATGCGCGATAATATCGAAGTCGAGGCTGAAGGGGAGCGCGCTTCCGTCTTTCGTGAATTGGCTGCCGAGCTCGAGGAAGCCATAGCCGTATTGAGCGTTGTCCCAATCCGGCAGGATCGAGATTTCCAGACGGTCGTGGTGATCGTGGAAATGCCAGACGAGCGGTTGGCCGATGTAACGCTCCCAAACGTCGAGCGTGAAGCGCACGCATCCGAACGCGTGCGCTGCTTCGAAGCCGGGCGTCGAGGGCTGATAGTGATCGAAGTTGCCTTCCTCGTCGGGAATGGCCGGATCGAGGATCGCTCGCGTCCAGGGCGGCAGGGAGATGAAGGGCGTGCCCAACGGACCGTGGTTGACGCCATAGGGCCGCGTCTTGTCGGCCGGCTCGACGACATACATACGATCGTCGGATGGGCCAGGTCCGACACTGCCTCGCGGGGACGAAACCGTAATGATCTCGGGACTTGACGTAGGGTCTTCGAACGGAGGCTGAACGAACAACCTGAACCGGGTACCCATTCCCCACCTCTCGGTTATATTAGTTGCGTAACATAATATCCGCGGGATGGCGAGGGCGTTGGTTTGTCGGGTAAATCTTCCTGAAGGCTGATTCTCGATTATCGGCGACAATTTGACTCAAGAACAATGCGTATCGCTACTGCAGCAGCTGGAGCAACTTCTGGTAGCGAGGATGACTACGAACAGAGGCGAAATCGGAATCGTTCTTGAACCAGAGTCTCATCTCGGCGCCAGCCTGCGGCAGCCACGCTTCCAAAAGGTCGATCGAACGTTCGAACTCCCCCAGCAACGCATAGGTACAAGCTGCGTTGTATTGGACGTTGATATCGTTAGGGTCGATCGCCAGAGACCGGTCAAGCCACTTGGCCGCCCTATCGCGTTCACCAAGGAAGGCCAGCACGATAGCCCCTAGGCAGGCACAATTGGCGTTCTCGGGATGCAAACGGAGTTCCTCTTCAGCTCTCTCCAATGCGATTCGTGCATAAAGCTCCGCGTCGTTCTGTTGGCCGAGAGTACGAAAGACGTTCACCAGCATCACCGGTGCGCCGTAGTCGGACGGTTTGATTTCCATCGCGCGCATGAAGTACGTGGCGGCGAACTCGAACTGGCCGCCGGTTACGCAAAACTCGGCATAGTAACGATTGGCCTCGTGGCAATTGGCGTCGAGCGTAAGAGCCTGTTCGAACGCCGCCGCGGCCTCGGAACGGCGATCGGCGAGGGACAGGGCAAAGCCCCTGGCTGAATGCGCTTCGGCCAAATTCGCGTCCAGGGCCAGGGCCTTGTCCGCGGTCGCGAGAATGTCGTCCACATGGATCGGTGAGCCGTAGTTCGACTGAAGGCGTACGTCGCAGACCGCCAGACCTGCATAGGCACGGGCATAGCCCGGATCGAGCTCAATGGCCCTGATATAGCTTTGTCTGGCCATCAGGTGGTTGGCTCTGGTCGCGATGTGGCTGTAATCGCGCCCTCGAAGGTAATGCGTATAGGCTTCCACATTGTCCGTCGGCGCCTGCTCGATAGCTTTCCTCTCCTCAGGCAGGAGCTTGACCCTGAGCTGCGCCACGACCGCTTTGGCGATTTCGTCCTGCACGGCGAAGATGTCGGTGAGGTCGCGGTCGTAGCGGGCAGCCCAAACGTGTCCGTCCGTGGCGCCCTCGATCAACTCGGCATTGATCCTGACCCGGTTTCCCGCCTTGCGGACGCTGCCCTCGACAATGTAGCCGACGCCAAGCTCCCTGGCGATGCGTTCCATCTTGTCGGTCCTGCCCTTGAACGCGAAGACTGTATTGCGGCTGAGCACGAACAGGCCGGAGACGTTCGAGAGGTCGGTTATGATGTCTTCAGTGATGCCATCGCTGAAATACTGCTGGTCGGGATCAGCGCTAAGATTGGCGAATGGCAGGATCGCCACCGACGGCTTGTCGGACCGCGCCAGCGTCTGGACGGTTCTGGCCGCAACATGCGTCTCGACATAAGACACGCCCTGGTCCCAGTTGGCGAAGTAGACATGCACCTGCTGGGCAATGTTCTTGACGGTCCTGGTGCCCTGATCGGCGAAGTCGACGCCCAGCTTGTTGCCGACCGCATGGCGCACCGCTTCCGAGCAGGCAATGCCGCCGGGCATCGCGAGGCCCTGCAGCCGCACCGCAAGATTGACACCGTCGCCCTGGAAATCATCACCGTCGACGATGATGTCGCCAAGGTTGATGCCCATGCGAAACTTGAAATGCCGGTCCTCGGGGATGCCGGCATTCCGCTCGGGCATGCCGCGCTGGATCTCGACCGCGCAGCGCGCCGCATTAATTACGCTGCCGAACTCGACAAGAAAGCCGTCACCCATCACTTTGAAGATGCGCCCACCGTGCTTGGTGACGGTCGGATCGAAGAACTCCCGTCGATGCTGCCGAAGGAGATTGAGCGTGTGCTCTTCGTCGACCTCCATAAGGCGGCTATAGCCGACCACATCCGCAGCCAGGATCGCCGCCAGCCGACGCTCAACATGCTCCTCGGACATGTCGTCTCCTGAAATCGCAGACAATTGTTCCGCCTGAGTTAGTTCTAGCTGATTTACCTGCTCGGCGCCAACGCCGCTGGAGGTCGCTCGCGCCCGATTCGCGGTCTCGGCCGTCATGGTCGCGAAATGGAAGCGAAAGCCGTTGGCCGATTATCCATGGAATATCGATCGCCCTAGACGCAAATTCCGGAGCCGCCTCGCTCTACCCGCGGACAACCTGTTGAGGCTCAACACCCAGATCGGATGGGCAGCCCTACGTTCCCGGCTTCGGCTGGAAACGTCGTCCCCCCCGCTCCCCGGCGCCAGATAGCAAAAAGGCCCGGTTACCCGGGCCCTTTATGCTTTTCAAATCAAAAGAAGATTTGGAGCGGGTGAAGCGATTCGAACGCTCGACCCCAACCTTGGCAAGGTTGTGCTCTACCCCTGAGCTACACCCGCTCGCGCGGCGTCTTGGCCGCAAGCCGGGCCTATATGGCTGAAGAGCGCGGCGATTGCAACAGGGAAATCGCAGGCTTTTTGCGACACGATGCGCGGGGCCGGCAAGCCGCCGGCGGGCGCGTGAGTGGCGGGCGGCGGGGCGCCAGCGCGAAGGGCGGTGCAGCTCACCATGATGTCGCATGACGGTCTTGTGTCG
The DNA here is from genome assembly GCF_004022985.1 of Mesorhizobium sp. M7A.F.Ca.ET.027.02.1.1. Lineage (NCBI taxonomy): Bacteria > Pseudomonadati > Pseudomonadota > Alphaproteobacteria > Hyphomicrobiales > Phyllobacteriaceae > Mesorhizobium > Mesorhizobium sp. M7A.F.Ca.ET.027.02.1.1. The sequence continues at coordinate 9,886 of NZ_RZOL01000160.1, forward strand.
GCTGCCCCATTGGCCGTAAACGGCTGGCTTGAGAAACGGGACGAAACCGATGCCGAAGACCGAAGCCGATTTGATGGCCTTTCTTGCCGAACTCGGCATTGCCACGTCGACGAAGCGCCACCCGCCGCTCTATACCGTCGCCGATTCGCAGGCACTGCGCGGCGAGATCGCCGGCGGGCACACGAAAAACCTGTTCCTGAAGGACAAGAAGGACAATTTCTTCCTGGTCACCGTCGGCGAGGACGCGGTCGTCGACCTGAAGCAGATCCACCAGGTGATCGGCGCCGCCAGCCGGGTTTCCTTCGGCAAGCCGGAGATGCTGATGGAGCTGCTCGGCGTCGCACCGGGCGCCGTCACGGTCTTTGGCGTCATCAACGACACGGCAAACAGGGTCAAGCTCGTGCTCGACAAGGATTTGATGGAGCATGCGGTGATCAATGGGCATCCGCTGACCAATGAGGCGACGACATCGATCGCGGCGCGCGACCTGATCAGATTCGTCGAGGCAACCGGGCACGATGCTGCTATCTTGAAAGTCTCCATGTGATCGCCACATGGATGGCTTGAGTCAGATGGTCTGAAGCATAGGGCGCCTGGCCGCCGGCCGGCGGCGCCACGGAAGGGTAGAGAGATGAGCGACAACAATCCGTTCGGCGGCTCCTTTGGCGGCAATGGCGGCCAGTACACCACCTCGGTACAGTATGGTGGAGCCGCGCCGGCGCCGGCGAAAGGGCTTGGCGATGCGCCCGCCGCTCCCGCCGATGTGATCAAGGACACGACGACGGCTGCCTTTGCCGCCGATGTCATCCAGGAATCGCGCCGCCAGCCGGTGCTGGTCGATTTCTGGGCGCCCTGGTGCGGGCCTTGCAAGCAGTTGACGCCGCAGTTGGAGAAGGCGGTCAAGGCCGCCGGCGGCAGGGTCAAGCTGGTGAAGATGAACATCGACGACCATCCCTCGATCGCCGGCCAGCTCGGCATCCAGTCTATCCCGGCGGTCATCGCCTTCAAGGACGGCCAGCCGGTCGATGGCTTCATGGGCGCCATCCCGGAGAGCCAGATCAACGAATTCATCACCAAGGTCGGCGGCAAGGGCAACGGCGCGCCGCCAGTGGCCGAAGCCCTGGCCGCGGCCATTGAGGCGCGCGCCGCCGGCGACATGCAGACCGCGGCCGACATTTATGACGCTATCCTGGCGCAGGCGCCGGAGACGATCGAGGCGATCGCCGGACTGGGCGAACTGTTGTTCGACGCCGGCGACACGGAAGGCGCCGAGGCGCTTTTGGCAACAGCCCCGGAGGCCAAGAAGGATGCGCCGCCGCTGGCAGCCCTGCGCGCCAGGATGGCGGTTGCGGCGCAGGCGGCGGCTCTCGGCAATCCAGCCGAGTTCGAGCGCCGGCTGGCGGAAAATCCTGGGGATCACCAGGCGCGCTTCGATCTGGCCATGATCCAGAACGCCAACGGCGACCGTACGGCCGCGGCCGACAATCTGCTGGCCATCATCAAGGCCGACCGGGCCTGGAACGAGGACGGCGCCAGGACGCAATTGCTGCAGCTGTTCGAGGCCTGGGGCATGACCGACGAGGCGACGCTGGCGGCGCGCCGCAAATTGTCGGCATTGCTGTTTTCCTGAGCCGGCTGCCGGTTGTTTTGCCGCACAGGCTTGGCGTCGGCGACGACTGCGCCAGATTAGCTGGTATGACGCGCTTCTGGTGAAGCGATCGGAGGAATATGGTGCAAGCGGGAAACGCGCATTACCGGCTCGCCAAGGATTTGCCGTCGACGATCCCGATCTTTCCGCTCGAGGGTGCGCTTTTGCTGCCGGGAGGTCGCATGCCGCTCAACATCTTCGAGCCGCGCTATCTGCAGATGGTGGACGAGGCGATCGCCGGCCCGCGGCTCATCGGCGTCATCCAGCCCAGTCTCGACGGCGCCTTGCGCGGCGATGGCGAGCCGGAGCTCTGCAATGTCGGTTGCGCCGGGCGCATCATCGCCTTCTCCGAAAGCGGCGACGGCCGCTACCTGATTTCGCTGCAGGGCGTGTGCCGGTTCCGCATCGCCCACGAATTGACGGTCAAGACGCCGTTTCGCCAGTGCAAGCCCGCGCCTTTCCTTGCCGATCTCGACGATGATCAGGCGGACAACGAGATCGACCGGCCATCGCTGCTCAAGGCGTTTCGCGCCTATCTGCAGGCCAACGATCTGGAGGCCGACTGGGAAAGCGTCAGCCGCGCCGAAAATGCCATGCTGGTCAATGCGCTGTCGATGATGGCGCCCTACGGGCCGGCCGAGAAACAGGCGCTGCTCGAAGCAGCCGACCTGAAGACCCGGGCGGAGACGCTGATCGCCATCACCGAAATGGCACTGGCGCGCGAGAATGAGGATTTTGGCTCGAGTTTGCAGTAAGAGGGCGCGATGGCGGACGGACGTGACGGGAAGAAGGTCGACCCCAAGCTGCTGGAACTCTTGGCCTGCCCGCTGACCAAGGGGCCGCTGGCCTGGGATCCAGAGCGCGGCGAACTGATTTCCAGGGTCGCCAAGATTGCCTATCCGGTGCGCGACGGCATCCCGATCATGCTGCCCTCCGAGGCGCGGACGCTTTCGGTGGAGGACGTGCTCGCCCCGCCGCCGCCACGCTTGGGTGGGCCGGGCTGAGGGGCACGTTTCTTATACCCGCCAATTTGCCGAAGGCTGGCGGGACAGAGGGGGGCGCGAAGGATCGCCGACGTCCGCTTTCGTTCCGCCCTTGGCATGGCCTTCCCTACTGAAAATTGCGCCCCTTAGGCATGACCCTTTCCGCTTCTTCCGACAGCGTTGCGAGATCCTGCCGGATCGGTGCGCTTTGTTTGGCGGGGCTGGAGCGATACGAACCGTCCTTGGCGAGGTCTCTCGGAGGAACCGCTGGTTCGGCCCCGCTGACCTTCTCCAGAAGCACGGTCAGCCAGGGCGTCAGATCCTCGATCCTCTCGGCGACGATGTGGACCACGCCCGATTCCGACTGCAATTTTCCGGTGACCTTGACGAACCGGGCGCCCATGACGATCGGCCGGTAACGGTCGAAGGTTCTTTGCCAGAAGATGACATTGGCCACCGCCTTGTCGTCCTCCAGTGTCAGGAAGATCGCATTGCCCTTGCCGGGGCGCTGCCGCACCAGCACGAGGCCGGCGACGGAGACGCGCCTGCCGTCACGCACGGAAGGAAGATTCGCATTGGGGATGACGCCGGCGCGGTCGAGCCGCTCGCGCAGGAAGGCGACCGGATGTGCCTTCAGCGACAGGCCGAGCGCGCGGTAATCATGGATGACATGCTCGCCTAGCGGCATTTTCGGCAGCTTCGTCTCGGGCTCCAGCTCGCGCAGGCGAAGCGCCGGCTGGTCGAACAGCGGCAGCCTTTCGGCGGCGCTTCGCCTGCGCGAGCTGGAGCCCGAGACGAAGC
>NZ_RZOL01000161.1:0-13302 GCF_004022985.1 Mesorhizobium sp. M7A.F.Ca.ET.027.02.1.1
CGACTGGACCGGACCGGCAGCGCCTTGTGCTGGCCGACGGCGCCGTCATCGATGCCCGCCTGCTGGTGGTGGCAACCGGCCACGGCGAGGCGGTGCGGCGCGCCGTCGGCGTCGAGCGTATCGAGCAATCGAAGGCGCATTCACTGTCGATGGGATTCGACCTCGCCATCTCGCCGCGTGATTTCGGTCATCAGGCCGTCACCTGCTACAGCAGGCGGGCTGCCGACCGTATCGCCTACATCAGCATCTTTCCCCTCGGCGACAAGATGCGGGCGAACATGTTCGGCTATCGGCAAGTGGCCGAGCCGTGGACGCGGGCGTTTCGCCAGGAACCGCAAAAGATGCTCTGCGAACTGATGCCGGAAATAGCAGCGCGATGTGGCAACTTCGAAGTCGCAGGCCCTGTCGAGGTCAGGCAGATCAGCCTGAGCACCACGCAAGGCCATCGCCGCGACGGGGTCATCTTCATCGGCGATGCTTTCTGTACCACGTGTCCGACACCGGGCGTCGGCATCGGCCGGGTGATGACCGATGTCGATCAGCTCCATTCGGTTCACATTCCGCGATGGCTCGAAACACCAGGCATGGCGGCTGACAAGATCAACGCCTTCTATGACGACCCGGTCAAGGTGGCTGCCGATGAGGATGGCATGCGGGTGAGCTACTATGCCAAGTCGATCACCGCCGGCACCGGACTGGAATGGCGCGCAAGGCGCCTGCGCAACAACACCGCGCGCCGGCTGATGATCATCGGCCGCAAGGTCCGGCATCTGGGAAAACGGCAGGCGCCCATGGCCAATATGCAATAGGGCGCGACCAGTCGCGCCCTATCGATTGCCAATATTGATTGCCTTATAAGGCGAATGCGTCAGACGCCAACCGCTCAGGTTGCCGTCGACGGAGGTGCCGATGGGGTAGTCTGGGCCGTGACGCCCGAAAGCCTGTCGCGCTTCTGCAAGGTTGGTTTCTCGTATTTCTTCACTGTAAAGTGCCCTCCAAATTGGTACGGCGCCAGCAGAACCAATTCCCTGCCCCGTGTCAATTGCGTCATTACTGGTTCTTACGTCGTCTCCTCGCCATCGTAGTCAAACGATTCTTCACTGTTGCATTGCCGGCACATATCGGCTCCAACAGGACACCTCATCCCAGCGCCAATCCCGCTCTACTCGCCTCCCCGCGCGATGTTGTAAATCGTTTCATCCAAGGTATTTTGGCCATCGGGAACAGAGGGAATAGCCATGTCCAACAGCGCCTTGCCGCTGGTTATCAGTGCGCCGGAACCACGCACGCTCGAGCTGATCTTCACAGCCCGGCAGCTGGCGCGGCTCAAGGCGCACTATCGCATTGTCGAGACGACCGCTGACGGCGTCGCGAAACTGCCGGCCGACGTGCTGGCCGAGGCGCGCTACATCATCGGCCAGCCGCCCATATCGCCCGAAACGCTCGACCGGATGGAGGCGCTGCGCTGCGTCTTCAATGTCGAGACCAACCTCATCAACAACATGCCCTACGAGACCTTGTTCGCGCGCGGTATCCATGTCGTCACCACCGGCCTGGTGTTCGCCGAGCCGGTCGCAGAGCTTGGCCTTGCCATGGCGCTCAACCTCGCCCGCGACATCGTCGATGCCGACCTCGCCTTCCGCCAGGGACAGGAACTGTGGGGCGGCGACGGCAACCAGACGGCGCGGCTCCTGTCCGGCGCGGATGTCGGGATCATCGGTTTCGGCGATCTCGGCCGGGCGCTCAACCGGCTGCTGTCGGGCTTCCGCACCCGCACCAAAGTCTTCGATCCCTGGCTGCCGCCATCGATCCTCATCGACAATGGCGTCGAGCCGGCCTCTCTCGACGAGGTGCTGTCGACCAGCGACTTCATCTTCGTCGTTGCCTCGGTGACCAGCGAGAACCAGGGTTTTCTCGGTGCCGAGGCCTTTGCCGGCATGCGCAAGGGCGCCGCCTTCATCCTGCTCAGCCGCGCCGGCGTGGTGGACTTCCCGGCGCTGATGGCGGCGGTGAAGAGCGGCCACATCGTCGCCGCCAGCGACGTTTTCCCCGAAGAACCGCTGGCGCGGGACCATCCGGTGCGCACCCTGCCCGGCTTTCTGCGCTCGGCTCACCGCGCCGGCGCGCTCGACATCGCCTTCAAGCGCATGGGCGATATGGTGCTTGAGGACATGGACCTGATCGACCGCGGCCTGCCGCCGCTGCGCTCCAAGCGCGCCGAGCGCGAGACGGTTTCGCGCATGCGTTCCAAGCCGGCCGACAGGAATTGAGGCGTGGGTTTTCGTCCCGGTTGGCCGGCCGTCGACAAGGTCGGCTTGACAAGAGCGCGGCCGGCGATGACGCTGCCGCAATCGAACTTTGCGGAGGGAGGCCATGAACATGAAGAAGACCTATGAAAAGCCGATGCTGCTCAAAAGGCAGAAACTCTCCGCCGTGACGGCGCAGCAAGCCAATTCAGGCGTAATAGGCCCGACAGGCCCGGCAGGCTGACACCTCGCGGCATCCAATGAAGGTTAGCATCGGACGCACCCAGGGCGGGCGGTACGGCAGCCGCTCCAGGCGCAGCTTCAGTGTCCACGGCTGCTCTTCGCCCTGCGGGCGACCGCTTCCATAAAAGAGCGGGCGGCAGCGTCACAAGCCGTTCTGGACGGTCCGTTCGCGGACAGCACGACCTCCGCGGCCTTCCGCGACATGCCGTATTTCCGGGCGAAGACCGCAGCGTCGTAAGGTTCGTTTTCGGCTACCGGTGCTGCGGACGTGATCCTGGCTTTGGTCATTGGCGCGTCCGCCGGAAACTCTCAAGCAACTCGCCTTCATTGCGGCAGCCATTCTGGAACAGCGAAAACACCGTGGCCGCCAGAAGCTGCACGTCCGACTCTCCCGAGATGCGATCGAGTTTGCGCTCCAGGCAGACCCGATCGAAGACGCGCTGGCACAGCTGCAGATCGGAAGGATGGAAACCAGGATTGCGCTTATGAAGGCTCGACATAAGAAGCCCCTTTCGGAGCAGCGACCACTTCCTTGACGCTGTGGGTCAAAAAATGAAATCGGGCTGAGCAAGAGTCAACATCGGCCTTCATCACAGTAAGTATCGTACAATTCTCCCGCCGGTCCGCCCCTTTTTCGAACGGTTCTCGGGCCCGGCGCGACATGGCGCCCTTGTCATTAGCCGGCGGGATTTTATCGGCCCTTCACCGTGATCCGGCGCCCTCATGAATATGTCGGTTTTGTACCAAGTGGCGCTTGGTACGTTTCCGACACTAACATTCAGGCCGATCTTTTCATATGCGAACGGGCGTTGGGGGGCGCCGTGCTTCGAATTTCATATCGCATTGATATCTTTCTTCGTTCAGAGCCCCTATACATAGGCGATCGTCCGTACGTTTTTACGGGCACGGACGGCTGGGAGATTGGATGGCTCTTGCCCTGCATTGGGCCACGCCATGTCTGATCTCACCAAAAATCATCAATACCGAAATCAGCTGCTGCGGCGCATGCCCGCGGATGATCTGGCGTTGCTCGAGCCGCACATGCAGCGCTGCGATTTGCCGCTACGCATGATGCTGGTGACCCCGAATATTCCGATCGAGGCCGTCTACTTCATCGAACAGGGCATCGGTTCGGTGGTCGCCAGCACCGCGAGCGGCCAAGAGGCCGAAGTGGGCTTCATCGGCTTCGAGGGCATGACGGGATATTCCCTGGTGATGGGCGACGACCGTGCGCCGCATGCCTGTTATGTCCAACTCGAAGGCGAAGCGATCCGCATCGAAGCCGGCGCTTTCAAGGCAGCATTGGCGGCAAGTGCAACCTTGCGCATGTTCCTGCTGCGCTTCGTCAACGCGCTACAGACCCAGGCCGGCTGCACCGCGCTCGTCAACGCGCGGCTGAAGCTCGAGGAGCGGCTGGCGCGCTGGCTGCTCATGTGCGACGACCGCGTGCCCGGCGAACATCTCGCCATCACCCACGAATTCCTGGCCATCATGCTTGGTGTCAGGCGGCCAGGCGTCACCGTCGCCCTCCAACTGCTTGAAGGCCGCGCGTTGATCCGCTCGCGTCGGGGCGAGATCGTCATTCGCGACCGCGCCGGGCTGCTGGAACTCGCCAATGGCAGTTACGGCGAAGCCGAGGCCGAATATGCAAGGCTGATCGGCGAGATCGGCGCGGCCTGATCAGGAGCGGTTGCCGCCGGCATCCGGCTTGCCCGACGTCGCTTTGCCGGGCGGTGCCGCACCGCCTTCAAATGCGCCCCGGCCAATCGGCCCATCCCCGTCGATCGGTCCATCCTTGGCTATCGGCAACCCGGCATGCTCCAGACTTGCAAGCTTGCACTTCGTCTGTTCGGCCGCCGCTCCGACAAGGCAGTCGATGGTGAACATGGCACCGGCGTGATCGCTGGCCGCGACCGCCTGGCGGATCTTCGTCAATTGGGCTTGCGTGTAGTCCAGAAGCTCGACCAGGCCGGTATGATCCAAACCGCCCTCCATTGCAGGATGTCGAGAGGCCGATCTCAGGTCGCTCTTGCCATCGAAATACGCCCATTTACACGGCTTGCATAGCCGGACTGTCAGAATCGTACAGTCTACGCGCCACCGGGTCGTTGCCTATTGGCCAAAGGTCCATCTTCGCGCCGCCGCCACGGCATGCAACTGTATATAAGCAATCGCTTGAATACTGGTCCGTACGTCTGTCGGGGAGATGTCGTGCCAATTCGCGAGAATCTCGCCGCCAATCTCAGGCGGCTGGTCCAACGCCACGCTTCCGTCAGCGCGGTGTGCCGTGAGCTTGGCATCAATCGCACCCAGTTCGAGCGCTATCTGCAAGGCAAGGCGGTTCCCAACAAAGCCACCGCAAGGCTGATCTGCGACTATTTCAAGATCGATGAGAATGAGCTGTATCGTGAGCCGGCCGCCGCGGCAGCCAAGAGCGACGGCAACGCAACGCTGCGCCAGGCCCTGTACGAAAACATGGTGCGGCCGCCGTCGCCCGCCATCGCCGGAGGCACATATTTCACCTATTTTTCGATGCCCGGCCGACCCGACTTTTTGATGCGCTCGGTCACCTTCGTGCGGCGCGAGGCCGATCTCGTCACCTTCAGGCGGGTGACGCGCTGGGCTTCGGGCGATGGCCGGGGTGGCTCGAGAATACCCGGCAACCATTACGGCGTGGCGATCTCGCGCCTGAACTGGATTTATTTCACCGGCATCAACCGGCGCCAGACCACCGAGCCCTCAATCATGACCGTGCAGTGGGCTCCCATCTCCGAACCGGTTCTGGTAGGCAGGGCGATCGTCCTCACCGGATCAGGGCCGGCCTTTGTATCCGTCATCATGCGGCAGGACGTCGCCAGGATCAGCATGAGGCGAGCGCTGCAGATGGCCCATATCGTCAGTCTCGACGACCCCAGTGTCGATCGGCTGGTGGTCAGTCTCGCACGAGAGACCCGATAAACTCGCTTCTTACGGGAAAAATCGGGGAAAGTTTCAAGTTTTTCGACTATATTTTTCTTCGTTTCGGGATTTTTGCGCAAAAAACCCCGGAACTTTCACCCAAACCTGTCGTTTTCCAGCTGATCGTTGCTTCGACGATCCCAAAGCAACAGGAGGAGTACCGCCATGAACATCAAGATGATCTGTTTCGGCGCGATGACGCTCTCGATGGTTGCCGGTACGGCGCTTGCCGCGAGCGACACCGGCACGTCGGCTCTCGACGATCCGGCCAAGATGCAGCCCTTCTACACCGACTCCAGCAGGAAGACGATGGTCAGCGACGACGATTTCGTGAAGGCCTGGAAGGCCCTTACGCCGGACGACCAGACCGCGATGATGAAGGCCTGCGAGGACGAGGCGAAGGAGGCCACTGCGGCCAACAGCCATCCGGAATTCTGCAGCAGCGTGAAAGCGAACGGCGGCAGCAAGTAGCAATCCAGCGGCCCGATGAGAAACAGCCCCTTCGCGGGGCTGTTTTGCGTCTGCCGCGGGGCGCACGGACAAGCCCGCCACGCAACGATCAAGCCCGGCCGGCGCGCCGGCCCATTTCCCTTCCTGCTATGTTGCACCGCGATAAAATTGCTCTATGTTGCACTGCGATAAATTTGTTGCATTGCGATATCAGCCTGCCCGGCCGACGTTGCGCAGGGGCTGGGCCTTGCACGAAGGAGCCGTCGTGGCAGCATCGTTCCGGCCGGACATACAAGGATTGCGCGCGCTCGCCGTCGGCGGTGTCGTCGCCTACCATTTCGGCCTCACCGCGCTCCCCGGCGGCTTTGCCGGCGTCGACATCTTCTTCGTCATCTCGGGCTGGCTGATAACAACCCATCTCATGCAGGAGATCGGCGAGACCGGCCGGCTCGACCTTTGGCGCTTCTATGCCAGGCGCGCGCGGCGGCTTCTGCCGGCAGCTTTATTCGTCATCCTGGTTACGCTGGCCGCCGGCTACTTCATCCTGGCGCCGCAGGAGCAGGCGCTCTATTCGCGCGGCGCCATGTTCGCCTCCGCCTATGCCATCAATCTGTGGCTGCTGCGCTGGTCGTTCGACTATTTCGCCGCCGATGCCACCAGCAATCCCTTCATCCACTTCTGGTCGTTGTCGGTGGAGGAGCAGTTCTATCTGGCCTGGCCGGCGCTGCTTCTGCTGGCCGCCTGGCTGCGGCCGGGCCGGCGAACGGCCGCAGCCGTGGTCGGCGTTACCGGCCTTGCCTCCTTCGCCGCCTGCCAGTGGCTGACCAGCGCGGCGCCGGCCTGGGCCTTCTATTTTTCACCGCTGCGCGCCTGGGAGTTCGCCGCCGGCGGCCTGGCGACGCTGGTCCCCATGGCTTTGCTGCAGCACCGCATCTGGCTGCGGGCAGCACTTGGCTGGCTCGGCCTGGCGCTGATCGCGACCGCCTATCTCCTGTTGAGCGAGGACCTGCCCTTCCCCGGCTGGTACGCGTTGCTGCCGGTGGCGGGCACCGTGCTGGTGCTGCTGAGCGGCGTCGGCGGGCCGCAGAGCAATAGGCGGACCGGCTGGCAAGCCCTTGGCCCGGCCGCCGCTTTGTCCCTGCCGCCCTTGCAATGGATCGGCACGCTCTCCTATTCGCTCTATCTCTGGCATTGGCCGGTCATCGTCTATGCCGGGATGCTGGCGCCGGAGCTTTCCGTGCCGCAGCGGCTTGGCTGTGGCGTGCTGGCGCTCGCCCTGTCGGTGCTCACCTATCATTTGATCGAAGACCCGGCGCGGCGCGGCGCCTGGATGGCGGTAGGCGCCCGCGCCTTTCCCAGGGCCATTCCAGGCGCAAAACCGCTTCGCGCTTTTCCCGGCCTTGTGCTGGTTCCCGCGCTGATGCTGACCGGCACCGGCGTGGCGGTCGCCTATGCCAACGCGCATCTGGCCACGCGCAATATCGGCCCCGAGCAGCGCGGCATCGAGCAGGCGGTCGAAAGACCTTCCATCGCGCGGGCCGTCGACAAGAACTGCCTGGCCGACTTCCAAACGCTGACGCCGAAACCCTGCATGTTCGGCCCGGCCGATGCCAGCCGCACCATCGTGCTGTTCGGCGATTCGCACGCCGACCAGTGGTCGACGCCGCTGATCGAAGCAGCCAAACGCAACGACACAAAGATCATCACCTATCTCAAATCATCGTGCCGCGCCTCGCGGCTCTCCACCTTCAACACGGTGCTGAAGCGCGACTACACCGAATGCGACGCCTGGCGCGAGCAGGCCATATCAGAGATCATCCGCCACAAGCCGCGCCTGGTGGTGATCTCCGAATTTTCCATCGGCAATCTGATCCGCGACCTGCCACCCGCCGAACGCACCGCTGAAGTAGCGCGCTGGCAGGCCGGCCTGCGCTCGACCTTGCAGGCCTTCAGCCGGGCCGGTGTCGAGACGGCTGTTATCCGCGACACGCCGATCAACGCCAGCTTCGCCGGCTCCTGCGTGGCGCGCACCCTGTGGTGGCGCGAGGCACCCTCGCCGCACTGCGACACGCCAAGAGCCGAAGCCGCCAACGATAGCACCGCCGCCGCCGAGCGCGCCGTGGTGACCAGCGTGCCCGACACCCGCTACATCGACCTCACCAACCAATTCTGCGGCCCGACCACCTGCCACGTCGTCATATCAGGCAAGCTGGCGTTTCGTGACAGGCACCATCTGGCGACGGGCTTTGCAGAGACGCTGGCGGGGCCGCTGGAGCGGGCGCTGTTTTAGGCGCCTGGGTATCTGCGCCCGGTCCGCATTGTTCATCACATATTGCGAATCTGTGGAACGGGCTTGATCACCGATCCGGCAGGCATCGCCGGTCGGATCCATTTCACCCCTCACCGCCTCATCATCATCCCGTAATGCACTGCCAACAAATCCAGCCCCACCTTCAGCAGCTTCGTCACCACGTTCCGGCCTTCGCCGGTCTGCTCGGACAGGCGCTTGAGGGAACCGTCCGCGCAGCAGACTTGTCGCACCACGGCGGCCACCTCCCAATGGCCTAGCGCTCTTGTGGCGGCGGCATAGGCCCTGCCGGCGTCGAGCACACTGTCGGCGATGCCGCCGCCATCGCGGCCGCCGTCGACGCGCTCGGTCCAGCGCATCGGCTTGACATCAGCCTGCTGGCTGCAGCGGAAATCCTCGCGGTAGCGCAGACCTGCCTCGCGCTGCTGGCGCGACAGCGAGGTGATGCCGATAAGCGCATCGATGGCGCGCACCCGCACGATGCCGCCGGTGGCGGCGTAGCCGTCATTCGACACCTCGTAGACACGAGCAGCCTCCAGCGTGCCCGCCGCCAGCCGCTTGCGGCCGAAGGCGTCATCCCTGAGCGCGAAATCATGGCCGATCTCGCGGCGTATGCGCACCTGCTCGGCCTCGCCCTTCGGCAATTTCGGCGCCTGCGGTTTGACGGGTCTGGTCCTTTTGCTCATGGGAGGCTCCTGGTTGGCTCGGGATGATGGAGAACGGCAAAGCGCGGCGATCCTTCGCGCAGTTGGGCATCTCCCCACATGGTCGGCAGGGCGGAGAGAGCCGCCGTTCGGTTGGCCTTCATTGAATCGGAGGTCGTCGCCTCCTCGCCGCTGCGCCAGCATCCTTGCCGCCCGGCATCCAGGCTGATGGAACCGGCGCGAGCTTTCGACGTTATGTCGCGTCCATGCCAAGGGGAGGTTCGCCGATGACAGCCTTCATGCCGGTTACCGTGCGCTTTTGCGATAACAAAACCATGCTGGTCAGTTCGGTGGCCGGCGCAGCCGAGGCATTGCGCCACCAATGGCCCGACAAGACAGCACCTGGTTATCTCGAGGCGACGCGGCTGGTTACGCTCGCCGTCGAAGGCATCTGCTGCCAGCGCATTGCGTTCGACGCCTTCACCAGGGCGGCCAAGCAACAGAACATACTGGTGGCCAGGCCCAAAAGCCGCGCCCATGACTGGCTGAACGCGGTGGCTAGCCCATGAGGATCGCGCGCCGGCCGAAAAATTGATGCAACCGGCCGCCAGCGGGGCGCGTTTATCGATGCGGTAGTTGGAGCCGCGCGCAAAGCGAAGGTGAACGCCGTGGGTACGATGAAAACCGGAGTGCCGCTCAAAGTGCGGGTGGAAGATGAGATCGAAGAGATCGACAGCGTCAGCGAAGCCGCCGATTTTCTGCAGCGTTGGCCGCTTGAGCGACGCGGCCATGTCTACCGCAGTGCGCTGAACGCCTGCAGCGCGGCGATCGCCGCGCAGATTTCCGAAGCGGACGCCATGAAGGTGTTTACCGGCTTTGCCCGGGTGACCGGCATATTGGTCGACGAGGGCAACCCGGCGATGGCGATGGACGCAAGGAGCATGCAGAGCCGCACGCCCAAGCAAGGCCGGCAAATGCCGAAATAAGATTTTGCTTCTTTCTCCCCGTTCACAGGGGTGAGGTGTGGTCCGCGCAGCGGACGAAAAGCCAATTGCTTGGCTTTTCGAACAGCGAACGCCCGGCAGGGCAATGAGGGGCGGCGCCAGCGCTTCGGTAAATGGCATCTGAATCGGATGCTTGAATTTCATGTCAGCTTTCAATCCTGCCTCGTCAGCGCTGCCCCTCATCCGCCTGCCGGCACCTTCTCCCCGTGAACGGGGAGAAGAGACCAAGCCTCACCCCGTCGCCACAAATACGCGGCGCTGGAAGCGCGCCTGATGGTAGGTGCAATAGCTTTTCAACGCCCTGGTGCGCATGCCGCAGCACAGCATGTCGGCGCCCGGTCGGCTGCCTGGCGCATCGTTTTCAGAATCCTCCTCCACCGTCAGATCCAGCGGCGCGCGGCAGCGTGAAAACAGGCAATCGATGAAACGCATCGCCACGCCATGCGGCTGCCGGCCGATGGCCGCGCGCGGCGGCGCCGGCGTCTCCAGGCGATAGGCTACGCCGTCGGCGATCAGCACGCCTACCTCGCGCACGAACGAATGGCGCCTGGGCCGGGCCACTTCACGCGCGGGGATGTCCTTGGCGGCAAGCACGCCATGCATCTTGCCGACGACAGGCGTCGCAGTCCCCGGGGCGCCAGTCGCCCGCTTGCTTTCAGCGCGCTTGCCCACCGCCTGTCCGGCTCGCGGCGGCGGCCCCTTGCCATTGGCAAAACCGATCGCGCCCAGCATGGCGTTACGGTGCACGATGCCGATGATGGCGTCGCGCGACACCGGGCTGCCGCGCAACGCGCTGAACGCGACTGCAATCCTGGAGGCTGAAAGCCCGTCCTTCAGCCAGCGGCCGATCTCGTGCAATTCCGCGTCGCTATAGCTTGCCATATCCAGCTCCATCCAAAGTTCGGCCGCGCGCCGTCGGGCAGCGTCAAGGTTCGACCCGGTGGCCGGGTCGCAGTCAGGTTGTTTTTCAAGAGCCGGCTGTCAGCCGACCAGCCTCAGCCGGATTGGGTAGATTTCCCGCCGGCAAGGTGGAGAAGCCGCGCCTCGGCCGTGTTTCTATCCAGGGCGGAAACCGCCCTGCCCGTTGGCCTGTCGAACAGGATGACGGTGCCGTCCTCGGTGCGGATGCAGGAGCGGCCAGCCGAAAAAACAGCGCCGGCGCCATGCCGGTCGGATTGGGGGCCGGAGCCGCTGGGAGCGGCGGCTCCGGCCGTTCCGGTCGCCGGAGACGGGCGGACCGGACCCGGGGCTGGTGCAGTCAAGTACCGAGCCTCGGGCTTCATCCTGGCCGGGGAGGAGGACAGCCGGGATGAAAGGGGGGCGACAGCCGGGATGAAAGGGGGGCGACAGCCGCCGGGCACACCGCGCACGGGGCCGGCGCGATTGCGCCATCAAAGGTGGACAGGTTTTGCATACCTGTATATAAGCATAACTTATAAATGTATGCAAGTCATTCTTTCATAGACGAGAGCCGCTTTCATCACTCACATGGTCGCCATGGCAAGAACGGAACTGTCGATCAAGGTCGGGGCGGCGATCCGCAAGGCGCGCAAGCAGCGCGGCATGGTCATGCGCCACATCGCCGAGCACAACGACACCGACGTCGCCGCCGTCGGCAATTGGGAAACCGGCCGCAATCTGCCCAAGACCGAGAACCTCTTGAAGACCGCCGCCTTCCTGCGCGTCGACCCGGTGGCGCTGGGTCAAGGGCAGGTCGTGTTTCTCGACGATGCCGGACCGGTCGCCGATGCGGAGATCGTCACCGATACCGGTCCGCTACCCGCCGGGTCGACGGATATCGAGGTGCTGGGCGCGGCCGTCGGCGGCGACGATGGCGATTTCACCTTCAACGGCGAGCCGGCGGGTTATGTCCAGCGCCCACCGGGGGTGCGCAACCTGCCGAAGGTGTTCGCCCTGCACGTGCTCTCGGATTCCATGGTGCCGCGTTACGAGCCCGGCGACCTGATCTATTGCGGCGGCCGCGACGCGGTGCCCGGCGACCATGTGGTGATCGAGACCTTCCCCGAGGAAAACGAGCGCAACGGCAAGGCCTTCATCAAGAAGCTGGTCAAGCGCACGGCGGGCGAGCTGGTGGTCGATCAATACAACCCGCCGAAGACGCTGACCTTCAACCGCTACGCCATCAAACACGTCTGGCGCGTGATTCCGCTGAAGGAATTGCTGGGGTATTGAGGAGCGCTTCTTGCCTTCTCCCCTTGCGGGGTGAAAGGCGGTCCGCACAGCGGACGAAAAGCCAATTGCTTGGCTTTTCGAGCCTTGAACGCCCTGAGCTTGCGAAGGGCCGGGTAGCGCAGGATCCACCTGCCGGGTCCCCGCTGCTTCGCAGCGTCCCGGCGTTCGCTGGCCTTTGATCGTGCCACTGGCACGATCAATTCACTCACGCGAACCGGCCGTTCACCCTTCGACAAGACTCAAGCCCGCCTCGCTCCCTCCAGCGGCACCTCGCGATCGCTCAGCATCTGCCCTTCGCTGCGCACGCGCTGGCGCTCGTCGATGAAGGCCGCCTGGATCGTAACGGTCGCTCCTGGCAGTCCGTCGGCACGGCAGGCCGCGCAGACGATGCGGCCCGACAGAGCGGCAAGCGGCGTGTTCCCCGTCACGCCGAACCGCTTCAGCTGATCGGGTCGCCACCAACGGTTGCGGCCGCAATCCGCGCACTCGACCGAGATCGAGGCGACATGCGCGATTGTTGGTTCCCTGCCCGGCAATGCCATCGCCCCTGCCTCATCGTTGTTCCTGATTTGTTCGCATATTCCTGTGTTTTGCGCCGAGAGTCGAGTCGCAGTTTTCAAACTTTCTCCGAAGTTTTCCTTAGGTGTAATTTGAGTTATGCTTTCATATATATATGAAAATGTGAGTCAGACACGAACCTGCCCACTGCATCAGACCCGGGAGCGATAATGGACGCTTTTGCCACCGATTTTGCCCGTTCCTGCGGTTACGCCGGCGACAGCCTGGCCCTGCTTGAAGCCTTCGAAGCCATCCGCCGAAACGGCATCGCCCACGCCCGTCAGGATCACGTCAGGCGCAAGGCAGTGATCGACGAGTTGAAACCGTCGGAGGCGCTGTTCCTGGCCGCGATTGGCCCGGCGCTCTCGGCAGAGGAGGCCATCGAGGACGCCGCCCGCTTCATAGCCTGCTGGCGCAACGTACCGCGCTGGCGCCAGGAGCGGCGCTTGCCCGACCTGATCAGGGCCAAGCAACAACGGCTGGTGGCACGGTATTTTCGTCGCCATGGCCATCTTCTATGGGCGCGCGAAGCAGCGTGAGGCTGGACCCAGCCATTTGCGGGTTCCATCAGCAATTTTTTCTTTCTGGACTGCGCAGGGGTGGCTGATCGTCGACGTGCATAGTTTGGGATGTTCAAGACTGCCCGCCCAAAATTTCAAACCTGAAAACGGCCGGCGCGGGAACCACCGCCGCCCTGC
>NZ_RZOL01000162.1:0-13279 GCF_004022985.1 Mesorhizobium sp. M7A.F.Ca.ET.027.02.1.1
GATCAGCACATCCTCGAGGTCCTGCAAAGTCTCTTCGTCCAGCTTGCGCTTGGTGAAGACGCCGGCAATGTTGCCGGTGAGCTCCTTGGAGGAGCGGGCAAGCCCGTCCTTCATGCGCTGGAACCAGGAGCGCCTCGGTGCCGGTTCGGGCGCCTTCCGCGGCTCGGCCTTCTGCTCGACCTTTTTGGTGACGGTCACCTTGCCAGGGGCGGCTTTCGGCTCCGGCGCGGGTTGTGGAAGAGACTGCGGCTCGGGCGCGATTTCCGCAATGACCGGCTGCGATTCGATCGGCGCAGGCTGGCGAATGGGAGGTGCGATTTCGGCGGCGGGCGCTTCGGCCACGAGAGCAGCCGGCATGGCTTCCACGGGTGGCGCCGAATCTTTCGCAAGTTCGTGCTGCCCCTCACCCCTACCCTCTCCCCGTGAAGGACGGGGAGAGGGGGGCGTCAGCGTTGAGGCTTCGTCTTCGATGTTTGCAAGAGGAGGCGCAACTTCACCGCTAGCCCCCTTCTCCCCGTCTCTATACGGGGAGAAGGTGCCGGCAGGCGGATGAGGGGCGGTGCCGGCCTCTGAAGACGGCTGAAGAGGGGACGGCGCCGGTGTCGGCACCTCGATCGGCGCTGGTGTTTCTGCCGGAACCTCGACAGGCGTCGGCACTTCGACCGGGGCCGTCTCCGGCTGCTTTTCCGGCCGCGACGGGACGATCTCCGGCTCGGCCGGCGCCGGAGCAGGGACTTCTTGCGGCTGCGGTTCGGGCGTGGGTTCCGGAACGGCGGGAGGTGTTGGTATCTCCTCGGGAGCCGGCGGCTCGGCTGGCGTCTCGGGCGCTGGTTCTTCTGCCGGCTCGGCCTCCGGCAGAGGTTCTGGCTCTGAGGGAACAGCCGGCTCCGGTACTGGCGGGATGGTTGGCTCCGGCTCGGGCGCCGGTTCCTCGACAGGCGCCGGTTGCGGCGCAGGAATTACCTCCGGCTCGACTACCGGCGCGGGCGTCGTTCCCGCCTCGGGCCGCGGCTCGTCGCGCTTCAAGAACTCCGGAACGACCTGTTCGGCCGCCGGCTTCAGCGTATCGAGTGCTTCCCATTTGATCGGCGGCAGCGGGGCGGTCTCGTCGATCCGCTCCTCGACAACCTCTTTCTTGCCGAACGAAAATATCTTCTTGAAAAAACCAGCCATGCTTTGCGTTTCTCAGGCGGCGCGGGCGGCAAGGGGCGCCGCGATCAGCCTGCTACCATCGTGGCCTGATATCTCAGCCCCGACGATCTCACCCGGTGCGCCCGTGCCGAGTGCGGCAAGCGTAAAACCCTCGGTGCGGCCAAGGCCGTCGCGCTCGATCAGGATCGACTGGCGCGTTCCGGTGAGCGACGACAGATGCCTGAAATAGGCAGCTTCACCGGCGGCACGCAGCCGGGCGGCGCGCTGCTTGACGACCTCGCGGCGGAGCTGCGGCATGCGCGCGGCGGGCGTGCCTTCGCGTGGGCTGAAGGGGAAGACGTGGAGATGGGTCAGGCCACACTCCTCGACAATTTTTTCCGAGTTCTCGAACATTTCGTCGGTCTCGGTCGGGAAGCCGGCGATGATGTCGGCGCCAAAGACGATACCGGGGCGCAGCTTGCGCACATCCTCGCAGAAGCGGATCGACTGATCGCGTAGGTGCCTTCGCTTCATCCGCTTCAGGATCATGTCGTCGCCCGATTGCAGCGACAGATGCAAATGCGGCATCAGCCTGGGCTCGGTGGCGATGGCATCGAGCAAATCGTCGTCAGCTTCGACCGAATCGATAGAGGACAGCCGCAGGCGCTTCACATCGGGCACCTGCCTGAGGATGGTCTTCACCAGCCTGCCAAGCTTCGGCGCGCCCGGCAGATCGGCCCCAAAACTGGTCATGTCGACGCCGGTCAGAACGATCTCGGCATAGGCGTTGCCGGCGAGCCGCTTGACCTGCTCGACCACGGCGCCCATCGGCACCGAGCGCGAATTGCCGCGGCCGTAGGGAATGATGCAAAAGGTGCAGCGGTGGTCGCAGCCGTTCTGCACCTGGACGAAAGCGCGTGCCCGGCCCTCGATGGCGTCGACCATGTGGCCTGCGGTCTCACGCACCGAAAAGATATCGTTGACGCGCGCCTTCTCGGTGTCGTTGACGCCGAAATCCGGCAGCGCGCGATAGGAATGCGCCTTCAGCTTCTCCTCATTGCCAAGCACGAGATCGACCTCGTCCATGGCGGCGAATTTTTCAGGCTCGGTCTGCGCGGCGCAGCCGGTGACGATGATGCGCGCCCGCGGGTTATCGCGGCGGGCCTTGCGGATCGCCTGCTTGGCCTGGCGCACTGCTTCGCCTGTCACGGCGCAGGTGTTGAAGATCACGGCGCCACCTTCCAGCGCGCCCAGACCGGCACTTTCAGCCTCGCGCCGCATCACCTGCGATTCATAGGTGTTGAGCCGACAGCCGAAGGTGACGACATCGATGCCCTGGGACATCGGGCTCTTGGGCAGAGCGGACATCAGGCCGCGCTTTCGGTGTCGCGGGCCCATGTCCCGTTCGACGGGTCGAAGCTGCCGGAAAATTCCCATTCGGCGGCGCCGGTCAGCACCACATGGTCATCGTCGCGCCATTCGACATGCAGCGTACCGCCGCCTGGCGTCAACAGACCGACGCTGCGGCCGGTCCGGTTGGTACGGGCCGCGGCCACCACGGCCGCACAGGAGGCCGAGCCGCAGGCCTTGGTCAGGCCGGCGCCGCGTTCCCAGGTGCGGATGACCATTGTTTCGGGCGAAGTGACCTGCGCGATGGTTATGTTGGCGCGCTCGGGGAACATCGGGTGGTTCTCGAGCAGCGGGCCGAAGCGGTCGAGCTCATAGGACCAGACGTTATTGTCGACCCAAAAGATGGCGTGCGGATTGCCCATCGAGACGACCGAGGGTGAATGCAGCACCGGCGCGTCGATCGGGCCGATCTGCAGCTCGATCATGCGGGTGTCGCGGAATTCCTCGGCCAGCGGGATATCCTGCCAGCCGAAGCGCGGCGTGCCCATATCGACCGAGATCGAACCGTCGGCATGTTCGCGCGCATTGAGGATGCCCGCCACGGTTTCGAAGGTGAAGATCTTCTGGCCGGTCTCGGCGGCGAGCGCCTGGACGACGCAGCGCATGCCATTGCCGCAGGCCTGCGCACCGGTTCCGTCGGAGTTCAATATGTCGATGAAAAAAGCGGTGCCCGGCGTCCTGGCATCGTGGATCGCCATGATCTGGTCGAAGCTGGTCGCGGCATCGGCGTTCAGCGCAATCGCCGCCGCCGCCGTCACCCGATCGGCACGGCCGCGCATATCGGCAACGATGATCTCGTTGCCGATGCCGTTCATCTTGGCGAAAGGGGCAGTGCTGGCCATTGCTCCGAAAAATTCCGTGTCCGTTTGGCGCTATATGGCGGAAACGGGCAGGAATTACCAGTGCGCAGCCGCTTGGTCACGGCGAAAGCGCCGGACTTACGTGACGGCGAAAATGCCCAGCACCACCAGCAGGAAGATGATCAGAACGATGCCGATAAGGATGCGCGCGCCGGTGGCGGCAGCACCTGCCAGCGCCGGCATGCCGAGCAGGCTCGCCGCCGCGGCGACGATCAGGAGGATGATGATCCATTTGAGCATGGCGATGCCTCGCAACCGACAGATTTTTCAACCGCATGAAAACGCTGTTGCCGCGCTGGGGTTCCGTCGAAACCGATGCGGATCAGGGCACTATGTGCTCCGGTACATTCCATACCTCGCCCGGCCGCAAGGCGCGAAAGCGCTGCCGTGGAATGCCTTGATCGTCAAGCGCCTCGGTCAATTTGCGCGCCGGCTCGTCGATCGGCTCGTCAGTGAGCTGGAAAGTTCCCCAATGACAGCCGGCGGCATGGGCGGCATTGCACAGCGTCATGCCTTGCACCGCTTCCCAGGGGTTCTGGTGCTGCGGCGCCATGAACCAGCGCGGCTCATAGGCGCCGATCGGCAGGATGGCGAAGCGGAAACCGCCATGTTTCTCGGCCATCCGCCGGTAGTTGATGCCATTGTGAAAGCCGGTGTCGCCGGCGAAATAGAGCTTGCTGTCAGGCGTTTCGACGACGAAGCCGGCCCACAGCGCCATGCGCCGGTCGCGGGCGCCACGCGCCGACCAGTGATGCACCGGCTCTACATGGACGGCGGCGCCATTGCCGATCTCGACCCTGTCGCCCCAGTCATGCGCCGACAGTCGCATGCCGGGCACGGCGGCTTCGATGATGGCGTCGTTGCCGAGCGGAGTGAGCACCAGCGGGTCGTGGCCGGCCTTCAGCCGCTTCAACGTGGCGAGGTCGAGATGGTCGTAATGGTTGTGGCTGACCAGCACGAGGTCGATCGGCGGCAGGTCGGCAAAGGCGATGCCTGGCGCATTGATGCGTTTTGGTCCGGCGAAGGAAAGCGGCGACGCGCGCAGCGACCAAACCGGATCGGTAAGAATGTTCAGACCTGCCGTCTGGACCAGCAAGGTGGAATGACCAATCATGGTCACTTCCAGCGCGGCGCCCTCGACCCTTGTCGCCGGCTTTGCCTGCGGAAAGGGGCTTGCATCGCTCGCCGGCCATTTCGAGCGCTGGCCATTCAACTGCCATTTCAGCAGGTCGGCGAAACGGCCGGGTGGCCGGCCGTCGGGATTGAAGAACAATGCGCCGTCGAAATGGTCGCTGGGCGGGCCGCTGTAATAGCGATTGGCGGCAGTCTTTCTCGCGGCCAATTTGCGGCTCCAGCAGGGTTTCGTTTTCCAGACATAGGCGCTGAGGCGGTTCGCGCAAGCGTCCACCGACGAAGTGTTGACCGGAATTCCCAAGCGACGCGCGACAAACGGTCAGCCGTCGCGATTGCGATAAATTTGCAACAATTCTTGCTGCAAACTGTATTTTAACCATATCGGGTTGAAATTTCGCCACCTTCTCCATCTTGGTGGGGGTGAGATTGTGCGGACGGCTTCCCCCCAGCCGGATCCGACGGAGGTTGGAATGACTTTTTCGAAAACCGGTCTGGTGGCCGTATCGCTGGCGGCCCTCGTTGCGAGTGGCTGTTCGACCTCACGTTTTTCCTCGATGGATGACCAGCAGCCGGCACCGCTGGAGGCCGCGCCCGCCGGCAAGGTGACGGCGAACCAACTGCCGCCGCCGGCATCGCCCGGCACCACCGACCCTTCGCAATTCCCGACCGCGCCGGCGAACACCCAGGTCGCCGCGCTGCCTTCGGACGGCTCGGCGCCGGCCGGCGCTTCCGACGTGACCGCCGCCAGCGTCGCCGGTGTCTGGAACGCCAGCGTTGCGGGCCAGAGCTGCAAGGTGGCGACACCGCAGACCAAATTCGGCGCCGGCTTCCGCGCCGGGCCGCTGCATTGCCCGGCGCCGATGGACGGCATCAAGTCGTGGAACGTCGCCGGCAAACAGCTGACGCTCTATGACGAGAGCGGCGGTGCGCTGGCGCGGCTCTATTCCTCGGGCGGCTCGAAATTCGACGGCCAGACTTCCAACGGCCAGCCGATTTCGCTTACGAGATAGTTTTTGTTTTACGCAATTCCGGTTCCCGGAATGGCTCCAGAACGACGTGACCGATGCATCTGCGTGACGGCCTCCAGACCCATGCGGCCGTCAGGCAGCGCTACGACCATCTGGTGGAAACCGGTACGATCGACCGCGATCCGGCGCAGGAACGGATCGTTGCGGCGCTTGACCGGCTGACCGATGAGATTTCGGCCAAGCGGCTGGCGCATAAGTCGAGCGCGCTGGGCTGGCTGTTCGCCCGCAAGCGCGAGACGCATGAGGCCGTCAAAGGCCTCTACATCCATGGCGGCGTCGGTCGCGGCAAGACCATGCTGATGGACATGTTCTTCGACTTGCTGCCGGTGCGGCGCAAGCGCCGCGTCCACTTCAACGACTTCATGGCCGACGTGCAGGACCGTATCCAGAAGCACCGGCAGGCGCGCAAGAATGGCGACGTCAGGGAAGACGATCCGATCCCGCCGGTGGCCAAGGCCCTTGCCGAGCAAGCCTGGGTGCTGTGCTTCGACGAGTTCTCGGTCACCGACATTGCCGACGCGATGATCCTGTCCAGGTTGTTTTCGGCGCTGTTTGCCAGCGGCGTGGTGCTGGTCGCCACCTCGAATGTGGCGCCGGAAAACCTCTACAGCGACGGGCTGAACCGCCAGCTTTTCCTGCCCTTTATCGGCATACTGGAGCGGCACACACAGGTGCTGGCGCTCGATGCCGACAAAGACTACCGGCTGGAAAAGCTCGCCCGGACACCGGTCTATGTCACGCCGGCCGATGCGGCGGCGGACCAGCTACTCGACGAGGCCTGGCAAGCCATGACGCGGGGCGCGCCGACCGCCGAGACATCGATTGCCCTCAAAGGACGGCAGGTGATCGTGCCGCGTGCGGCGGGCGATGCGGCGCGGTTCTCCTTCGCCGATCTCTGCGAGAAGCCGCTTGGCGCGCGCGATTTCCTGGCAATCGCCGGGCGCTTCTCAACCATTTTCATCGACCACGTCCCGGTGCTCGGCGAAGGCAAGCGCAACGAAGCCAAGCGCTTCATCCTTCTGATCGACACGCTCTACGACCATCATGTGCGGACGGTGATGAGCGCCGAAGCGCCGCCGCAAGCGCTTTATGCAGCCAAGCGCGGCGTCGAAGTCTTCGAGTTCGAGCGCACCGCATCGCGGCTGACCGAGATGCAAAGCCGCGACTGGCTGGAGGATTGGGCGGCGCGGCAGAAAGGGAAGCCGGCGCCAGAGGCACAGCAGGCGCAGGCCTGAGTTTCCAGAGATCCGTTGGTAGCGATCTTTCGTGCCCCCCGTCGGCAAGACAGAGGGGGACGCTGTCCCGCCGACCTCGGCTACCCGCATCACAAGGGCGTCATCGCCCGCATCCGGCCTTACGATCTCCATCTTCATCGGCTACTTCTTCCCAAGTCGGCTTACAAACTTTGACGTTTACGTAAATCCCAAATGATCTAACCGATTGAAAATGCTGACGCCAAAATAATCGTTTGAATTTTTTCTGTGCCGGGGCTATTGGGTGCGGCGAAAATTCGCGGTTCCCCGCAGCATTCCGGCCTCTTCTTCGACGCCGCCATCAAGTCACCAGAGATTTGAGACGTCGTCACCGACAAAGGGAAAACATCCTCACATGGCACGCAACAAGATAGCGCTTATCGGCTCTGGCATGATCGGCGGCACGCTCGCTCACATGATCGGCCTCAAGGACCTCGGCGACGTGGTGCTGTTCGATATTGCCGAAGGTATCCCGCAGGGCAAGGGGCTCGATATCGCGCAGTCGTCGCCGGTCGATGGCTTCGACTCCAGGCTCACCGGCATCAACGAATATGCCGGCATCGAAGGCGCCGATGTCTGCATCGTCACCGCCGGTGTGCCGCGCAAGCCCGGCATGAGCCGCGACGACCTTTTGGGCATCAATCTCAAGGTCATGGAACAGGTCGGCGCCGGGCTGAAGAAGTATGCGCCGAAGGCCTTCGTCATCTGCATCACAAACCCGCTCGACGCCATGGTCTGGGCGCTGCAGAAGTTCTCGGGCCTGCCCAATAGCCATGTCGTCGGCATGGCCGGCGTGCTCGACAGCGCGCGCTTCCGCTATTTCCTGGCCGAGGAATTCAAGGTCTCGGTCGAGGACGTCACCGCCTTCGTGCTCGGCGGCCACGGCGATTCCATGGTGCCGATGATCCGCTATTCGACGGTATCGGGCATTCCGCTGCCCGACCTCATCAAGATGGGCTGGACCTCGAAGGGGAAGCTCGACCAGATCGTGCAGCGCACCCGCGACGGGGGCGCCGAGATCGTCGGCCTGCTCAAGACCGGTTCGGCCTATTACGCGCCGGCCGCTTCGGCGATCTCGATGGCTGAAGCCTATCTCAAGGACAAGAAGCGCGTGCTGCCCTGCGCGGCGTATCTCTCCGGCCAGTATGGCGTCAAGAACACCTATGTCGGCGTTCCCGTGGTGATCGGCGCCGGCGGCGTCGAGCGTATTATCGAGATCGAGCTCAACAAGAGCGAGCAGAAGATGTTCGACTCTTCTGTGGCGACGGTGCAGGGCCTGACCGAGGCCTGCGTCAAGATCGCGCCGCAACTCGCCTCCAAATGAATCTCCAGCAAGTGAACCCCCAGTCGAACCGGAGACCATCCAGATGAACATCCATGAGTATCAGGGCAAGGCGCTGCTGAAGAGCTTTGGCGCGCCCGTGGCCGAAGGCGTGCCGGTGTTCAAGGCGAGCGAAGCGGAAGCCGCCGCCAAGGCGCTGCCGGGCCCGCTTTATGTGGTGAAGAGCCAGATCCATGCCGGCGGCCGCGGCAAGGGCAAATTCACCGAGCTCGGCCCGGACGCCAAGGGCGGGGTGCGGCTGGCGAAATCGGTGGCCGACGTCGTCGCCAACGCCAACGAGATGCTGGGCAACACGCTGGTGACCAAGCAGACCGGCCCGGCCGGCAAACAGGTCAACCGTCTCTACATCGAGGACGGCGCCGACATCGAACGCGAGCTCTATCTGTCGATCCTGGTCGACCGTTCGGTCGGCCGCATTGCCTTCGTCGTCTCGACCGAAGGCGGCATGGACATCGAGGCGGTCGCCCATGACACGCCGGAAAAGATCATCACCGTCGCCATCGATCCGGAAAAAGGCGTCACAACAACCGACCTGATGGCGCTCAACGGCGCGCTCAAGCTCGACGGCGATGCGGCCAAGGACGGTGATACGCTGTTCCCGATCCTCTACAAGGCCTTCGTCGAGAAGGATATGAGCCTGCTCGAGGTCAACCCGCTGATCGTCATGAAGAACGGCCGGCTGCGCGTGCTCGACGCGAAAGTGTCGTTCGACAACAACGCGCTGTTCCGCCACCCCGACGTGCTCGAACTGCGCGACACCACCGAAGAGGACGAGAAGGAGATCGAGGCGTCGAAATACGACCTCGCCTATGTCGCGCTCGACGGCAATATCGGCTGCATGGTCAACGGCGCCGGCCTCGCCATGGCGACGATGGACATCATCAAGCTCTATGGCGCCGAGCCCGCCAACTTCCTCGATGTCGGTGGCGGCGCATCCAAGGAAAAAGTCACGGCGGCGTTCAAGATCATCACCCGGGATCCGGCGGTCAAGGGCATCCTGATCAACATCTTCGGCGGCATCATGAAGTGCGACATCATTGCCGAGGGCGTCATTGCCGCGGTCAAGGAAGTCGGCCTGGAAGTGCCGCTGGTGGTGCGCCTGGAAGGCACCAATGCCGAGCTCGGCAAGAAGATCATCAACGACAGCGGCCTCAACGTCGTGTCGGCCGACGATCTCGACGATGCAGCCAAGAAGATCGTGGCGGCGGTAAAGGGCTGAGCGGATGCCTCCGCGCAAGATAAACCTCGTCGAGGCGGCGGATCGGACCATCACCAAGGTTTTCGATCCGCATATCGCCGGCGACGTCAACGACAGCCAGGCGAAGGTCGCCAAGTTCGGCGAGATGTTCGACTGGCATGCGCATGACCATGAGGATGAAGCCTTCCTCGTGCTGCGCGGGCGTATCGCCATCGATTTCCGTGACGGTCCGGTCGAGCTCGGCGAGGGCGACTTCATCGTCGTACCGCGCGGTGTCGAGCACCGGCCGCGTTCGCTCACCGCGGAACCGGTCGTGCTGATGTTCGAGCCGGCGACGACGCTCAACACCGGCAATGCCAAGAGCGACCTCACGGTCGCTGACCTGAAGCGGCTCTGACCATGTTTTCCTCGATCAACGGTTTTTAGAAAAGGGCTCCCATGTCCATTCTCGTCGACAAGAACACCAAGGTGCTGGTGCAGGGCCTGACCGGCAAGACCGGCACGTTTCACACCGAACAGGCGCTGGCTTATCACGGCACGAAAATGGTCGGCGGCATCCACCCCAAGAAGGGTGGCGAGACGTGGACCGGCTCAAAGGGTGAAAACCTGCCGATCTTCGCCACGGTCGCCGAGGGCAAGGAAAAGACCGGTGCCAACGCTTCGGTCGTCTATGTGCCGCCGGCGGGTGCCGCCGAAGCCATCCTCGAAGCGATCGAGGCCGAGATCCCGCTGATCATCTGCATCACCGAAGGCATCCCGGTGATGGACATGATCAGGGTCAAGGCCAGGCTCGACCGCTCGACCTCGCGCCTGATTGGGCCGAACTGCCCGGGCGTGCTCACGCCCAACGAATGCAAGATCGGCATCATGCCCGGAAACATCTTCCGCAAGGGCTCGGTCGGCGTTGTTTCGCGCTCGGGAACACTTACCTATGAGGCCGTGTTCCAGACCACCAATGTCGGCCTCGGCCAGACCACCGCCGTCGGCATTGGCGGCGACCCCGTCAAGGGCACCGAGTTCATCGACGTGCTCGAGATGTTCCTCGCCGACGACGAGACCAAGTCGATCATCATGATCGGCGAGATCGGCGGTTCGGCCGAGGAAGACGCCGCGCAGTTCCTCAAGGACGAAGCCAAGCGCGGCCGCAAAAAGCCGATGGCTGGCTTCATCGCCGGGCGCACGGCGCCGGCCGGCCGCACCATGGGTCATGCGGGCGCGGTCATCTCCGGCGGCAAGGGCGGCGCCGAAGACAAGATCGCGGCGATGGAATCGGCCGGGATAAAAGTTTCGCCTTCGCCGGCAAGGCTGGGCACGACCTTGGTCGAGGCGATCAAGGGTTAAAGTGAGTAGCGAGTAGTGAATAGCGAATAGGAAAGACAGACTAGCGGCGCGACCACTGGGGAATCCCTACTCGCTATTCGCTACTCCCTACTCGCTCCAAACAGGAGACGGAGCCAGGCTCCGCGGACAAAAATGGCAAGACAAGATCAGGCCAACGACCAATTTTCACTCACCTCTTTCCTCTATGGCGGCAATGCCGATTACATCGACTCGCTTTATGCGTCTTATGAGGACGATCCGGAGTCGGTAAACCCCGAATGGCAGGAGTTCTTCGCCGGGCTGAAGGACGACGCCGGCGATGTGCGCAGGAATGCCAAGGGCGCCTCCTGGGCCAAGCCCTCCTGGCCGCTGCAGGCCAATGGCGAACTGGTGTCGGCGCTCGACGGCAATTGGGGTATCGTCGAGAAGACGATCGAAAAGAAAGTCAAGGACAAGGCGGTCACCAACGGCGTCGTCCTGTCCGACGCCGACGTGCACCAGGCGACGCGCGATTCGGTGCGCGCCATCATGATGATCCGCGCCTACCGCATGCGCGGCCATCTGCATGCCAATCTCGACCCGCTCGGCATCGCCAAGCCGCTCGAGGACTACAACGAGCTGTCGCCGGAAAATTACGGCTTCACCGAAGCCGATTACGACCGGCCGATCTTCCTCGACAATGTGCTCGGGCTCGAATTCGGCAGCATCCGGCAGATGCTGGAAATCCTGACCCGCACCTATTGCTCGACGCTCGGCGTCGAGTTCATGCATATTTCCGATCCCGAGGAAAAGGCCTGGATCCAGGCACGTATCGAGGGCGCCGACAAGGAGATCACCTTCACCGCCACCGGCAAGAAGGCGATCCTGCAGAAGCTGGTCGAGGCCGAAGGCTTCGAGCAGTTCATCGACGTCAAGTACAAGGGCACCAAGCGCTTCGGCCTCGATGGCAGTGAAGCGCTGATCCCGGCCCTGGAGCAGATCGTCAAGCGCGGCGGCCAGCTCGGCATGAAGGAAATCGTGCTCGGCATGGCGCATCGCGGCCGGCTGAACGTGCTCTCGCAGGTGATGGCCAAGCCGCACCGCGCCATCTTCCACGAGTTCAAGGGTGGCTCGGCCGCCCCCGACGAGGTCGAGGGCTCGGGCGACGTCAAGTACCATCTCGGCGCCTCGTCGGACCGCGAGTTCGACGGCAACAAGGTGCACCTGTCCTTGACCGCCAATCCCTCGCATCTGGAAATTGTCGATCCGGTGGTGATGGGCAAGGCGCGCGCCAAGCAGGATTACCTGTTCGGCCGCAGCCGCGAGGAGATCGTGCCGCTGGAAGAGCGCGCCAAGGTGCTGCCGCTACTGCTGCATGGCGACGCCGCCTTCGCCGGCCAGGGCGTGATTGCCGAGATCCTCGGCCTGTCCGGCCTGCGCGGCCACCGCGTCGCCGGCACGTTGCATTTCATCATCAACAACCAGATCGGCTTCACCACCAATCCGCGCTTCTCGCGCTCGTCGCCCTATCCGTCCGACGTCGCCAAGATGATCGAAGCGCCGATCTTCCACGTCAATGGCGACGATCCGGAAGCCGTGGTGCACGCCACCAAGGTGGCGATCGAATTCCGCATGAAGTTCCACAAGCCTGTTGTGGTCGACATGTTCTGCTACCGCCGCTTCGGCCACAATGAGGGCGACGAGCCGGCCTTCACCCAGCCGATCATGTACCGCAACATCCGCACCCACAAGACCACCGTGCAGATCTACGGCGACCGGCTGATCGCCGAGGGTCACCTCACCCAGGCCGAGCTCGACCAACTCAAGGCCGACTGGCGGGCGCATCTGGAATCCGAGTGGGAAGTCGGCCAGCACTACAAGCCCAACAAGGCCGATTGGCTCGACGGCGCCTGGTCTGGCCTGCGCACGGCCGACAACCAGGACGAACAAAGGCGCGGCAAGACCGCCGTGCCGGTCAAGACGCTGAAGGAAATCGGCAAGAAGCTGACCGAGGTGCCGAAGGATTTCGAGGCGCACAAGACGATCATCCGCTTCCTCGAAAACCGCCGCCAGGCGATCGAGTCCGGCGAAGGCATCGACTGGTCGACGGCGGAGGCGCTGGCCTTCGGCGCCATCCTGCTCGACGGCAATCCGATCCGCCTGTCGGGGCAGGATTCCGAACGCGGCACCTTCTCGCAGCGTCACTCGGTCCTTTACGACCAGCGCGACGAGACCCGCTACATCCCGCTCAACAATCTGTCTGCGGCTCAAGCCGGCTACGAAGTCATCAACTCGATGCTGTCTGAAGAGGCGGTGCTGGGCTTCGAATATGGCTACAGCCTTGCCGAGCCGAAGGCGCTGACATTGTGGGAAGCGCAGTTCGGCGATTTCGCCAACGGCGCCCAGGTGGTGTTCGACCAGTTCATCTCGTCGGGCGAACGCAAGTGGCTCAGAATGTCGGGCCTCGTCTGCCTCTTGCCGCATGGCTATGAAGGCCAGGGTCCGGAACACTCCTCGGCCCGGCTCGAACGCTTCCTGCAGCTTTGCGCCGAAGATAACATGCAAGTGGCCAACTGTACGACGCCGGCCAACTACTTCCACATATTGCGCCGGCAGCTGAAGCG
>NZ_RZOL01000163.1:0-13204 GCF_004022985.1 Mesorhizobium sp. M7A.F.Ca.ET.027.02.1.1
AGGAAGAGCTCAAGCACCGGCTGGTCGAACTCGAGCGGGCCGGCCGCCTGCTTGAGGCGCAGCGGCTGGAACAGCGCTGCCGCTTCGACCTCGAGATGCTGGAAGCCACCGGCTCCTGCGCCGGCATCGAGAACTATTCGCGCTATCTCACCGGCCGCCAGCCGGGTGATCCGCCGCCGACGCTGTTCGAGTACATTCCCGACAACGCGCTGGTCTTCATCGATGAAAGCCATGTCACCGTGCCGCAGATCGGCGGCATGTATCGCGGCGACTTTCGCCGCAAGGCGACACTGGCCGAATACGGCTTCCGTCTGCCGTCCTGCATGGACAACCGGCCGCTGCGCTTCGAGGAATGGGATGCCATGCGTCCGCTTTCGGTCGCCGTCTCGGCGACCCCCGGCGGCTGGGAAATGGAGCAGGCCGGCGGCGTCTTCGCCGAGCAGGTCATCCGCCCGACCGGCCTGATCGATCCGCCGGTCGAGGTCCGCCCGGCCAAGACCCAGGTCGACGATGTCGTTGGCGAAATCCGCGACACCACCAAGGCCGGCTACCGCACGCTGGTGACGGTGCTGACCAAGCGCATGGCCGAGGATTTGACCGAATATCTGCATGAACAAGGCATCCGCGTGCGCTACATGCACTCCGACATCGACACGCTGGAGCGCATCGAGATCCTGCGCGATCTGCGCCTCGGCGCCTTCGACGTGCTGGTCGGCATCAACCTGCTGCGCGAAGGCCTCGACATTCCCGAATGCGGCTTCGTCGCCATTCTCGACGCCGACAAGGAAGGTTTCCTGCGCTCGGAAACCTCGCTGATCCAGACCATCGGCCGCGCCGCCAGAAACGTCGACGGCAAGGTCATCCTCTATGCCGACCAGGTGACCGGCTCGATGGAGCGGGCGATGGCCGAGACCAATCGCCGCCGCGAAAAGCAGGTGGAGTGGAACGCGGCCAACGGCATCACGCCGGAATCGGTCAAGTCGCGCATCTCCGACATCCTGGATTCGGTCTACGAGAAAGACCATGTCCGCGCCGACATCTCGCAGTTCACCGACAGTGCCGGCGCCATGATGGGCAACAACCTCAAGGCCCATCTCGACGCGATGGAAAAGCAGATGCGCGATGCCGCGGCCAATCTCGACTTCGAGAAGGCGGCCCGCATCCGCGACGAGATCAAGCGCCTGCGGGAGATGGAACTGTCCATCTCCGAAGACCCGCTGGCCAAATACGCCGACATGGAAAGCCCGGCCTCCGGCCGCGAAAAGGGCAAGCACAACAAGGGCGTGGCGAAACATCGTACAGCAGAGGAACAGGAACGTTTCCGCAAGCTCGACGCAGCTCGTGCCGCCGAAGAGGCGGCCAAGGCTGCCCGGCCCAACCTGTTCCGCAAGCCTGATCTCGACGAGATGGGCGCCGATGGCGCCATACCGGTGAAAAAGCCGCTGTTTTCGAAACCCTCGATTGACGACATGGGTCCAGGCACCGACATGCCGACGCCGGCCGGCGCGGTGTCGCGCTCGCTGTTCAAGAAACAGTCGGCCGAAGAGGCGCACGGTTCCGACTTCGGCATTCCCGGCGACGCCACCAAGCCGCTGTTCAAGAAGAACTCGCTGGATGAGATGACGGTCAGGCGGACGGAAAAACCGGTCGAAGGAAAAGTGCCGGCCAAGCCGCAGCCAATCTCCCCCCAAGTGGGGCAGATGCCCGGCAGGGCAGAGGGGGGCGCGAAGGAACGCGACGGCAAACCAATCGTTCGCCAGCGCGCCGGCATCGGCTCGTATGAAGAGGCGGGAGATGCCCGCCGCGAAAAGCGTCGGCCGGGAAAGACAGGTAGGCCGGGGCGGTAGGAAGCTGCAGCATCGAGCCTGCGATCGGTTGCGGATTTCAGATGCCGCCGCTTAGAATAGGTGATGGTCGTCGTTCGCAGACTTGATGAAGAGGAGTTCAAGGCTTGCTTTGCCGAGCCGATGACGAATATCACCGCGACGGCGAATGCTGTCGTAGACATATGGCCCTATGTCGACGCGTTAAATCTGGACGAAGTCGGCGTGCCCTATTTGAACGACGTCCATTATGTTTACCGAGATGCCCAAAATCGGTTCGATCAAGTTTTGATTGGCACCGGCAGGTTCAACGCCCTTCTCGTGATCGTCATCGATCTCGGCAGAAGCGCGGTGTTCGGGCATTTCCTACTCGATCTCAACAAAGAATATGGAGTGACCGGCGGTTACTTGAGACCTGTCTGATCCGGCCCCTTGACCTGTGAAGCTCAATCAATCCGCTGGGCCCAATCAGCTGGGTAGCACAATGGTCAGGGCAGGCGGAATATGCTCCCTGCGACGGGATATCCAGCCAAGCAAGGTTTGATCGATGCGACAGCGAGGCAAACTCCATATTCTCCCCCTAATCTTAGGTAGCAAAGACACGCCTTTGCGGGCCGGAACTGATCTCGGTCCGGTCGAGAAACACCTTGGCTTTCCTAAATGGCTGTATGTCTATCAGGATCAGCCGTGCGGCTTTCTTCTGGGTTATGGCGATCTGGAAATCGACATTTTGACCAGGCGCAATCGAGCACGCGTCCATCGCATCAGCATCAAACTTTGGGACATGCCTGATGTGCCCAAGCCTTTGCCTTTGAAATGGAGCGGCAACAGCCAAATCGATCTCGATGGCTTTAGCCCGGCAATGACGATTTCGGCCGCCAGGACGCTCCTCGCAGGTCTAGGACTGCAAGCCGAGGAATATAAGGTGGAAAGCGTATCTGAAACTGTCCGCCGGCTCGTGCTCCCCCACGCCGAGCTTCATTTCTTCAAGGGACCGGAAGAACCGATCCTGATGGAGTTTCACTTCCTGACACCGCAGGAAATCCAGGGAAATAAGGGTGACTGGGTAATCCGCCCGCGAGACTAAGGCCGGCCTGCAGAGGACACACTTGCCAGCGGCCCCACCTTTGGTATAGCCAGTCCACACACTCGAACGTCTCGAAAGGAGGGCTCACGTGTTTACGTTTCATCGTCACCATCGTCAGCGTGGCCCGATTTCTGCCCTGCGAGCTTGCTTGCAGGGCTGACCAGGGACGGTCCGGGTTTTCCCCGCTTCGATTTTTTGGTCTGCCCTTCGTGGTGTTGCAACGCCGAGCCTGATGGCCAGCACGCGCACCGTCAAAGTGGACCGGAGTTGTCTCCGGCAAGACCAGAGAAATCAAAATGGCCCTGATCAGCCTCAAATCCCTCGGCGTCACCATGAGTGCGCCGCTGTTTTCCAATCTCGACCTCACCATCGGCACCGGCGACCGGCTCGGCATTGTCGCCGCCAATGGCCGCGGCAAGTCGACCTTGCTGAAATGCCTGACCGGCGAGATGGAGCCGACCTCCGGTGACATCACCCGCACGCGCGGCCTGCGCGTCGGTCATGTCGAACAATCCGTTGCCCCGGCCCTTCTCAGCCGCAGCTTCCATCAGGTCGTGGCCGACGCCTTGCCGCCCGAGCAGGCTGAAAGCGAATTGTGGCGCGTCGACGTGGTTCTCGATTCACTCGACGTGCCGGAGCCGATGCGCGAGCGGCCAATGCAGGCGCTGAGCGGCGGTTGGCAGAGACTGGCGCTGATCGCCCGCGTCTGGGTGACAGATCCGGACGTGCTGCTGCTCGACGAGCCGACCAACCATCTCGACCTTGCTCGCATCAGCCAGTTGGAAATCTGGCTCAACGCATTGCCGCGTGAGGTGCCGGTCGTCATTGCCAGCCACGACCGCGCCTTTCTCGACGCCGCCACCAACCGGACGCTGTTCCTGCGCCCGGAACAGTCGCCCATGTTTGCCTTGCCCTATTCCCGCGCCAGGCGGGCGCTCGACGAGGTCGACGCCTCGACCGAGCGCAAGTTCCAGCGCGACATGAAGGTGGCGCAGCAATTGCGCCGGCAGGCGGCCAAGCTCAACAATATCGGCATCAATTCAGGCAGCGACCTGCTGACGGTCAAGACCAGGCAACTCAGCCAGCGGGCCGAAAAACTGGAGGAAGCGGCGAACCCGGCGCATCGCGAGAAGTCGGCGGGTGCCATAAAACTGGCCAATCGCGGCACCCATGCCAAAGTGCTGATCACGCTCGACGACGCGGCTGTCGAAACACCCGATGGCACGCTGCTGTTTCGGACCGGCAAGCGCCACATCTGCCAGGGCGACCGCATCGTGCTGCTAGGCCGCAACGGCGTCGGCAAGTCGCGCTTCGTCACCCTGATCCGCAATGCCATTGTCGAACCGGACACGGTGCGGAATGTGAAGGTGACGCCGTCAACGGTGCTCGGCTACAGCGATCAGGCGCTGTCGGGCATCAGCGGCGACGACACGCCGCTGGCGATGGTCTCGCGCCGCTACGATGTCGGCGAGCAGCGCGCACGGTCCTTGCTGGCCGGCGCCGGCGTGGTCATCGAGATGCAGGAGAAAAAGATCGGCGTGCTGTCCGGCGGCCAGAAGGCGCGGCTGATGATGCTGGCGCTCAGGCTCGCCGATCCCAACTTCTATCTGCTCGACGAGCCGACCAACCATCTCGACATCGACGGCCAGGAAGCGCTGGAAGCGGAACTCCTGGCGCATCGGGCAAGCTGTGTGCTCGCTTCGCACGACCGCTCCTTCATCCGCGCCATCGGCAACCGCTTCTGGCTGATCGAAAAGCGGCGGCTGATTGAAGTCGAGGATCCCGAGGAGTTCTTCCGCTCAGTGGCCGAAACGGCAGGATGAGGCCACGGAGGTCGACTGGCATGTAAATTATTTGCTTACAGACCTTTTTTGTAAGCAATCTGTTTACATATATCGATGATCAAGTCCTTCAAGAACAAGGCGCTGTCGGACCTCTTTCAAACTGGAAAGACCGGCAAGATCGACGCCAAGATGCACAAGCGCATTCTTGTCCGGCATGACCGCCTGGAAGCTTCGGAGAAGCCGGAGGAAATGAACCTTCCCGGCTTCGATTTCCACCCGCTGAAAGGCTTCGATCCATCCGCTACACGGTCCACGTCAACGGGTCCGTGGTGCATCACATTCGAGTTCGACGGCAAGGACGCTGCCCGCGTCGATTTCGAGCAATATCACTGAGGCGGCCAGACTGGAGAAGTTCGACTTATGACCGTGCACGAGCCGACGCGTCCTATTGAGCGTT
The DNA here is from genome assembly GCF_004022985.1 of Mesorhizobium sp. M7A.F.Ca.ET.027.02.1.1. Classification (NCBI taxonomy): domain Bacteria; kingdom Pseudomonadati; phylum Pseudomonadota; class Alphaproteobacteria; order Hyphomicrobiales; family Phyllobacteriaceae; genus Mesorhizobium; species Mesorhizobium sp. M7A.F.Ca.ET.027.02.1.1. Next base: position 5,152 of record NZ_RZOL01000163.1, read on the forward strand.
GTCCCTCCCACCCGGGAGCGCTGCTTGAGGACATTATCCCGGCAACTGGAAAGACCAAGGTGGAAATTGCAAATCTGCTCGGGATCTCCCGGCAGCAGCTCTATGACATCATCCGCGAAAAGAAGCCGGTTTCGCCGGCTGTGGCCGCTCGCCTCGGGAAGCTGTTCGGCGACGGCGCCGCGATCTGGCTTCGAATGCAAGCGGCTTTCGATGCTTGGCACGCAGAGCGTGAAGTTGATGTTTCAGCGATCCCTACGCTCAGGGTTGCGTAGGTCCGCACGGCAGCATTCGGACAGACCATCAGACGCCGCGATAAAAAATCTCGACGGTCTGTCGGATAGCCTCAGCCCATCGCGTCCTTGGGATGCCGACACGATGATGCCGGCGCCAACCCAGGGAGAATTATCATGTCGGTTCTTTCATCCATCGGTCGCGTCGCAACCCGGTATGCGGCAGCGCGCGCTCGTCACCGCAGCGAGCGCATCCTGCTTTCGCTGCCGGCCTCGCTGCGCAAGGATATCGGCTTTCCGGACGTCTTCGACGCGCAGAACGGCCGCCGCCCCTGACCTCGCGAGGCGCCAGTCAGTCATGCGTATCACCTGAAAGCGGTGTCGCCTGCATCGATACGCGTTTTTCGAAAGCCTCGAACCAGTGCGTCAGCCGCGCCCGCGAGCGAAAAGGCGGCAGGTGGCGGAACGCCATCCAGGACAGCGTGGTGGCCAAGGCGATGTGGCCGACATGGAGCGGTGCCTCGTCGTCCAGCGCGCTTTCGATCCAGTCGTAGCTCGCCTCGATCTTTTCCCGGTATCCGTCGGCGAGAGTACCATAGCGCAGCTTTTCGGGTCTCCTTTCTGTCTCCCAGCGCAAAGCGATGCCTGTCTGCGCGAGGCCCTGGGCGACCGACTGAAGCCGCAACGCCTGCCAGCGCGCCTCGCCGTCCTGCGGCAGCAGCTTGCGGCCGTCATGCAGTGTGTCGAGATAGGCGCAGATGACATCGGAATCGAAGATCGGCGACGCATTTGGCCGCAACAGCACCGGCACCTTGCCAAGCGGATTTTCGGCGTAGACATCGGCGTTGCGCAAGGTGGGACTGGTCTCATGATGGATGACCTCCAGCCGATCGGCAATGCCAACCTCATGGGCGAAGACAAGCGCCTTGCGCGCGAAGGGTGAGTGGGTTTGATAGTAGAGGATCATTGTCGTCCCGGGGTTGAAGAGGCGTTCGCGTGATCCATCTGTTCTAGCCTGCGAGCCGAGAGAATTGCGCTCTGATTGGGCGCCGCCGACGCAAGTTCGTTTCACGCCTCTCGCTCGAGCCCGCGGCTGTCCGGGATAATCAAGGGCCGACCGCCAAAAAAATTTCGCCGCCATGTAGGATCGCCGCCGTCCGATCCGTCCTATGGCTCGCAAGGCCAAACGCAAAGAGGAACAACAAATGACTGATCAGACCCCCGTTCAGCCCGCGGCCAAAGTGCTCGGCGGATTGACCCCCTATCTGCAGCTGGATGGCGCCTTCAAGGCTGCCGAATTCTACAAGAAGGCCTTCGGCGCGGAGCAGGTCTTTGCCTACCCGGCGGACGAAAAAGGCCGCACCATGCACATTCACCTCCACATCAATGGCTCGACCCTCATGCTCTCCGATTTCTATCCGGAAAACGGAATGCCCGCCGTCAAGCCGCAGGGTTACACCATGCAGCTTCACCTCGGCAGCGACGACATCGAAGCCTGGTGGAAGCGCGCCGTCGATGCCGGCTGCGAAGTCGCCGTGCCGCTCCAAGTCATGTTCTGGGGCGATCAGTGGGGCAATATGCGCGACCCGTTCGGCGTCGAATGGGCGATGAACGCGCCGGTGAAGAAAGCCTGATCTGCCGCCGATGGCCCGAGCCCCTCACCGGCCGGCGCCGGTGAGGCCCTGTGAACTTCCAGGAGGAGATCCAAAATGTCCTATGTCGATGGTTTCGTACTTGCCGTATCCAAGGCAAAACTCGATGACTACAAGAAGCTGGCCAACCTCGCAGGGCCTGTCTGGAGGGAACATGGCGCGCTCGCCTATGTCGAATGCATCGGCGACGACGTGCCCTATGGCGAGGTCACGTCCTTCCCGCGTGCCGTGCAGGCCAAGGACGACGAGATCGTCGTCTTCGCCTGGGCCGTCTATGAGTCGCGGGAGAGCCGCGATGCCGTCATGGCCAAGGTGATGGCAGATCCCCGCTTGAAGGCCGATTGGGCGGACATGCCGTTCGACGGCAAGCGCATGATCTTCGGTGGCTTCAAGCCATTCATTGAGCTTTGAGCAGCCGGTAGCAGATTAGAAGAAGCCTCTCAGCTTCGTCATCCTAGGCGAAGCAGGAGCGAAGCTCCGTCGCGAAGACCCTAGGATGACGACGCGGGTGCTTAGGCCATCGCTAAGGCCACGATCAGCTAGATAGCGTTGCGCTAATCCAGCTTGTCGAGCAGCGGCTTCAGCCGATCTCCATAGCGCTTCCACAGATCGACCGACCCTTGATACATCGGCTGGCGCACCTGTGCGGCCGAAGCCGTGCGAACCGGTCGGTCGGTCTCGTGGAACGATAGAGCCGCGTCGTCCCAGGGCAGGCCGAGATGAGCGATCAATGTCCGCGTCTGTCCTTCTTGATCGGCGACAAAATCCTCGTAGCGTACATCATGCACGACGCCCGGCAGCACCGTGTGCCAATGCTTCATGATGTCGGTGTAGAGATTGTGGAAGTCGGCGAGCTCGCCGAGATCGTAGCCATAGCGATGGCTGTCGCCGCGGAAATGCACTTTGTAGATCGACAGGCAGGTGGCCGCCGCATCGCGCGCGCAGTGGATGATCCTGGCCTTCGGCATCATCATGTGGATGAAGCCGACAAGCAGGAAGTTGCCTGGCATTTTGTCGGTGACGTGACGCATGTTCGGATAGCGGGCATGCAGCATGTCGAGATAGGCTTGCCCTGCCTCGGCAAAATCCGCATCGCCCATATCCGATACGCCCCATGGGAAGCCACCCGGCATGGTCGCCGGGAACTGCTTGCCGACCGCCTTCTTCAAGATGCTGAGCTCGCCTGCGCCATAGACCTGCGGATGGCTGGCAATGATCTGCTCGACCAGCGTCGTGCCCGAACGCGGCATGCCGACGATGAAGATCGGCGTGTCGTCGCTGATTGAGCTGGGCCTGTGCTTCTCGAAGAAGCCGGCATCGAAGGTGGCCTTCATCGCCTCGAACTCGGCCCGCGTCCTGGCCTGGTCGTAGTTGATGCTTTTGCGGCGGATCGCATTGCCTTCGGCGAAATAGTCGAAGGCCCGGCCATAATCCCTGAGATCGTCATTCGCCTTGCCGAGTCCAAAGGACAGCTGCATGCGTGCCAGGCTGTCCTGCGGCGCCTTGGCATGCTGGGCTTCCATGCCCCCAAGCTCGCTGTCGCGCTCCTTCTGGCGCTTGATTTGCGTCAGCATCAGCCAGGCTGTGGCCATGACGGGGTTGATCGCCAACGCCTGCCGGAACAGGTCGGCCGCCTCGTCGAGCTTGCCCTTTTCCATCAGCCCGACGCCGAGCCCGTGCAGCAGGTCGGCATCCTTGGGGCGTATCGCCAGCGCTTCGCGGAAGACGGCGAGCGCCTCATCCAGCCGCCCGGCTTCCTGCAGGGTTTCGGCAAGCCCGATGCGGGCGCGCACGTGAAATGGGTTGCGTGCAACCGTGCCGCGATAAAGCTCTTCGGCCTCTTCGAACTGGCCGACCTGCTTCAACGATGAGCCGAGATTGTCGCGCGCCGCGAGCTGGTCCGGCCGCAGATCCACCGCACCGCGGAAGAAATCGATGGCCGCAGCAGGGCGGCCGAGGTCGCGCATCACCGTACCGAAATTGTTGAGGAAATCGGGATTCGTCGGCTGCAGGCTCACCGACCGTTCGATGAGATCCAGCCCTTCTTCGCTGCGCCCGGTCTGGTGCAGCAGCAGTCCCAGGAAATGCGCGGCGGCGGCGTGCTTGGGCTGACGCGCCAGCACCTGCCGGTAGATCGTCTCAGCCTCTTGCCGGCGCCCGGCCTGATGCAGTTGCAACGCCTGCTGCACATACTGGTCGAGGCCCAGCGGCGGCTGTCCGCCTGCGCCAGACCTGGCTCCTGCACCCGCCGCTCGTCTTTGATCTCTGTTGATGGGAAACCTGCCGTGTTTTGTCCGCCTGTGGCGATCTAGGCCATCGGCGCCGCAGGTTCAAGGCTTCGCTTGCTGTCTCGTCCTTTCGTCGGTGCGGAAAGATCAAATCAGGCGATTGGTCTCGGCAACCTGCCTGGCACGCCGGACCGTTCCATCGGTGTCGGCGATCCTTCGCTTTGCCGCCTCGTCACTCCTGACGGTCAGCCGGGGCGACTGGATAACGGTCGGCTTTGCCATTGCCGGTTTTGCGATCGGCGTAATCGTTACGGGGGTGCCTGTTGGCGTCATTACGGACATCACGAGATCTCCTTCTTGAATCTATAATAAAAGTCAGAATACCGGGAGAATTGTTCCCGCAAAGTTTCAAACAATTTTCTGAATTGTATGGATTAGTATCATCATTTTTCTGATAATTACAGCACGCATTTTTTTGAATGAAGCCCAATTTTATTTTAAAACGCCTTGATTAAATTGCGACAAAGGCCTATTTGTAGAAGATCGCTTTGGGCCAGAATTGGCATCTCGCGGCGTCAGAGGTTCTCGACCCGCCGATCTCATTCCAAATCTTCGATACCGGGCGCGCGGCATATTCGCTCCGCGGCCATGTCTCATTCATCGAAAGATCCACATGAACACCGGAACCGTGAAGTTCTACAATGGCCGGACCGGCTTCATTCAGCCGACCGATGGCGGCAAGGACGTTTTCGTCCATGTCAGCGCGCTGGAGCGCGCCGGCTTCCCCGGGCTCGCCGAAGGCCAGAAGCTGCAGTTCGAGTTGGAGCGTGACACCAAGGGCCGCGAGTCGGCCGCCAATTTGCAATTGATCTGATCCGGCCGAATTCGATGAACGCTGACCACGGATGTACTGGCAGCTCTCGAAAGCGGCTTATTTCCAGCGACTGCCGGAAATAGGAAAGCGGGGCTCGTCCCCGCTTTTTTGTTTTCAGGACCGCTGCTTTGCACAGGTAAGACAATGCCGGACCGCACAACCCACTCCATCGCGCATTTCGCGGCACCTTTCGTGCTCGGCGGACTGGAAGGGCAGCTGCCGGCCGGCGACTACGACATCGATCACGACGAAGAGCTGATCAAGGGCATGTCGCGGCTTGCCTGGCGCCGCGTCGCGACCTTCATCCATCTGCCGGCAAGGGCAGTGAAAAACCCGCCCACCAGCCAGCTTGTCGCCATCGATTACCTCGAACTCGAAACAGCGCTGAAGCGCGACAGGGAGAATGCAGCATGATCCGTTTCCAGCAGAATGTGCGCCCGCGCACCGACACGCCCGCGCACCAGTTTGCGATCGGTCAGACCGTGCGCATGAAGAGCCGCACCGGCCTCGTCCAGAAGACCGCCGAACTGTTCCAGATCAAGAGCAGGCTGCCGGTCAAGGACGGCTCGCCGCAGTACCGCATCCGCAGCGAGCAGGAGACCCATGAGCGGGTCACCACCGAAGACAATCTCGAACCGGCCGATCCGGTTGTTGCCGACAACCCCGTTGCTGCCAGCAACCCGCTCGTCTGAGACCCCACCGCCAAGCCAACACTGAAGCAGGAGCACGACATGTCCAAAGGTCAACAGCGTAGCAACCGCGAGACACGCAAGCCGAAGAAGGACAAGGTCGTGGCAAAGCCCGCCTCCCCGTTCGGTTCGTCGGTCAAGCAGGCGGAGAGCAGCTTGCAGCCGAAGTCGAAAGGCTGACAAACTGGAGGGCGCGCCTCGTGCGCCCTTTCCGTCGTCCTCTGTGAGGTGGCGAATTGACTGGACAGGCCTGCGCAATGCTCTGCCACGGAGGCGCGCTTGAATTTCGTCATCGAGTTCTACCGGTCGCGCGACGCCGACGAAGCCACTCTCGACAAGGTATCGCTGGAGGCGCCGAATCTGCGCGCCGCGCTGCAGGGCGCCACCGCGCTGTTCCACACGCTGGCCATGCCGCAAATCCCCGATCGCCTGCGCATCTGCGACGACAATGGCTGCGAGCTTTACGCCGGCCCGGCCGACGGCGCCTATCCGGTTTAGAGCAGCGGTGCTGCCCACGACTCCATTAAAGTTCACGTAAGATCGAGGCCCTAAGATCCGCCTGAACCGGGCCGCTGCCGCGATTGGTGGCCGAGACGTTGCGGGCGACCACCCACGATCGCCGCTCATACCCGAAGGCAGGAGGCGCATGGACAGGTCGCGCATCATCGTGACGGCGGTGGTGTTGGCCATGCTGGGCGCCATCGTGCCCATCGCGGCGACGTTTCATCTCGCTTGGACCCAGGCCGTCCAAAAGGAACATGAGCGGCTGCGGCTGTTCGCCAGCCGCGCCATCGCCAGGGCCGACATCTCGCTCAACGATGCCACCGCCGCTTTGCGGCAGATCGACCAGTTCACCGGCATCCGCTGTTCGGCGGACCACATAGCCCGTATGCGGCAACTCACCATCAGCACGCGCCCGATCGAAGAAATGGGCTATTTCGAAAACGGCCTGCTCAAATGCTCTTCTTGGGGACCGACCGAAGGGCGCGTGGCGCAATCCACCCCTGACTTCACCACCAGGGACGGCATGGCCGTCACCGCCCGCATGCAGCCGGTGATAAGTGAGGACCATTTTCTGATGGCGCTGCGATACAGGGACCACAACGTCCTTGTCGATCCGGTACGCTTTGTCGACGTCATCGTCGATCCCGGTGTCCAGCTCGCCTTGACGACGCAAACGGGCATCCTTCTTGGCGCGTTGAACGGCCCGAATCCTGCTCGTATCGAGAAGGTCATCGCCGGCCCCGGCGAAGGCATCGATGACGATCTCCTATTTGCCACCGCGCGCGGGACGGACTGGATTGCTGTCGCCACCGAACCGACAAGCCAGATCCTGGGCAGCGTTCGCAAGCAGCAATTCATGCTGCTCCCGCTCGGCGCCTTCATGGCTGCCTTCATCATCGGCGTGGTTGTGTGGCTGTCACGAAGGCGGCTTTCGCCCTCGGGAGAATTGCAGATCGCCGTGCGCAAGCACGAATTCATCGTCCACTATCAGCCGATCGTCGAGCTCAGGACCGGCAATTGCATCGGCGCGGAAGCGCTGGTGCGCTGGAAGCGGCCGAATGGCTCCCTGGTCCGGCCCGATCTTTTCATTCCGCTGGCGGAAGAGAGCGGCCTGATCACGGCGATCACCGATCAGGTCATTGCGATGGTTGTGTTCGACCTGAACAGGCTCCTGGTCGCCGATCGCTCGCTTCACATCGCCATCAATCTCAGCGCAACCGATGTCGGCACCGCGCGGGTCCTGCCTATTATCGAGAAAGCATTGCAGCACACCGGGATCCAGCCGCAGCAAATCTGGCTCGAGGCGACCGAACGCGGTTTCGTCGATATCAACTCGGCGCGCTCGACGCTCATTCGTGCCCGCGAAATGGGGCACGCAGTGGCAATCGACGACTTCGGTACCGGCTATTCCAGCCTGTCCTATCTCGAGGGGCTGCCGCTCGATGCGCTCAAGATCGACAAATCGTTCATCGATACGATCAGCACGAATTCCGCCACCAGTTCCGTCACCCCGCATATCATCGACATGGCCAAGACACTGAAGCTGAAGATCGTTGCCGAGGGCGTGGAAACGCAGGCGCAGGCTGACTACCTCGCGGCGCGCGACGTCGACTACGGCCAGGGCTGGCTGTTCGCCAAACCCATGCCTGCGTCCGAGTTCATCGCCTACTGTCGCCAGGTGAAGCCGACGGCTTGACGCCTGTCGTCCTCAACAAGGCGCAGCGTTCTCAGCACGGCCCGTCGCCAACGACGCGATAGTCCGCGGCGCGGGCTTCGCAGGAATTGGGGAAGGTACGCATCTCGCCATGCCGGCGGCCGCAGACCGGAGCATATTCGCGGGTGCAGAACGTCTGCTCGCCACCGCCACCGCCACCGC
>NZ_RZOL01000164.1:0-13133 GCF_004022985.1 Mesorhizobium sp. M7A.F.Ca.ET.027.02.1.1
CCATCGTGCCAAGCAGTTCACGCTTGAGAGGAGTGTAAACCCTGTCATTGAAAAATGCATCGGCAGCGGCGATCAAGAGCAGCGCGCGCGCTGCTTCGTGAGAATCGCCTGACCTTGCCGCATGGCGATCGGCATCGATTTCCGCTCGTCGCGACAATCGTATCTCTTCGCGTTCCAGTGATTGAGAGAGCGGACCCAGCAGCAAGTAGAACAGGCTTCCGGAAACGGTTTTTCCTGGGGGAGCGTAGTCGAAGACCAAATCGAAACTTTTGTCGAGTTCGGCGAGATTGAGCCCGCCGTTCGTATCCTTGTTTTTCAAATGTGCGTCTTCGTGAGCCAGAATCGTGGCGAATGCTTTGTCGTCGGTCACCGCGAGCAATGGAATGCCTACGGTCAAGACCGCCCGACGGCCGAGCAGACCGAGAAATGGACGCTCTTCCCCTATGCTGGCGTTGAGGCTGTCGCTCAGAACGATCGTGGTTCGGCTGGCGCGATGTTTGCCAGCGATGCTTTCCCACACGGCCCATAGCTGGGGAGCCGAATCCTGAGAGATGCCTTGCACCGGGCTGGGGCGAAAGCCGGCAAACAGTGCCCCGATCAACAGCACAAAAGCCAGCATCGCGGCCGGTATGGCGATGACACCACCTGCTATTACCATGAGCGGATGCCGGTCAAGCAACAACAGCCACAGAAGCACCGGGCAGAAAAGCGGGAGAGCGAAAAGCAGGATGGCGAACCTGCCAAAGCGCGTTCCCATATAGAGGACCAAGCGCGACATCGATGCCTCACAGCGGGATGTTGTCGTGCTTCTTCCAGGGGTTCTGCATATCCTTGTTGCGCAGCATGCGCAGCGCGCGCGCGATGCGGCGGCGGGTCGAATGCGGCATGATCACCTCATCGACATAGCCGCGCTCGGCGGCGACGAAGGGCGACAGGAAGCGATCTTCGTAAGCCTTTGTATGGGCTGCGATCTTTTCGGCGTCACCGATGTCCTTGCGATAAATGATCTCGACCGCGCCCCTGGCGCCCATCACCGCGATCTGCGCCGTCGGCCAGGCATAGTTCATGTCGCCGCGCAGATGCTTTGACGCCATCACGTCATAGGCGCCGCCATAGGCTTTGCGGGTGATGACGGTGATCTTCGGCACGGTGGCCTCGGCATAGGCGAACAGGAGTTTCGCGCCATGCTTGATCAGCCCGCCATATTCCTGCGCGGTGCCGGGCAGGAAACCGGGGACATCGACGAAGGTGACGATCGGTATCGAGAAACAGTCGCAGAAGCGCACGAAGCGCGCCGCTTTGCGGCTGGCATCCGAATCGAGCACGCCGGCCAGCACCATCGGCTGGTTGGCGACGAAGCCGACGGTGCGACCCTCGACACGCCCGAACCCGGTGACGATGTTCTTGGCGAAGTTCTGCTGGATCTCGAAGAAGTCGCCTTCGTCGGCAACTTTCATGATCAGTTCCTTGATGTCGTAGGGCTTGTTGGCATTGTCGGGAATCAGCCGGTCGAGCGACAAATCATGGTCGGTGACCGACTGGTAGCATTCGATCTCGGGAAGCTCCGATGTGTTGGAAGCCGGCAGCAGGTCGACCAGCCGGCGCATCTGCAACAGCGCCTCGACATCATTGTCATAGGCGCCGTCGGCGATCGAGGATTTCGTCGTGTGGACGGAGGCGCCGCCCAGGCTCTCGGCGGTCACCGTCTCGTTGGTCACGGTCTTCACCACATCCGGTCCGGTGACGAACATGTAGGAAGTGTCGCGCACCATGAAGATGAAGTCGGTCATGGCAGGCGAATAGACGTCGCCGCCGGCGCATGGGCCCATGATGACGGAAATCTGCGGAATGACGCCGGACGCCAGCACGTTGCGCTGAAAGATCTCGGCATAGCCGCCGAGTGCCGCGACGCCCTCCTGGATGCGCGCGCCGCCAGCATCGTAGAGGCCGATGATCGGCGCCCGGTTGCGCAGCGCCATCTCCTGCACCTTGATGACCTTCTCGGCATGCGCTTCCGACAGCGAGCCGCCGAACACGGTAAAATCCTTGGCGAAGAGGTAGACCGGGCGGCCGTTGACCGTGCCCCAGCCGGTGACGACGCCGTCGCCGGCGATCTTTGTGTTCTCCATGCCGAAGTCGGTCGAGCGGTGCTCGACATACATGTCGAATTCCTCGAACGAGCCCTCGTCGAGAAACACCTCGATGCGTTCGCGCGCGGTGAGCTTACCCTTCTTGTGCTGGGCATCGATGCGGACCTGGCCGCCACCCATGCGGGCGATCTCGCGGCGGCGCTCGAGTTCCTTGAGAACGTCTTTCATCGATTACCTCCCAAGCCAGTGGCATTTCGTGGTAATCGTGCCGGCAAGCGAGCGCAAGCGCCGCTTGCGCCACGGGTTTTGTTGCGCTGCAGCATGACGCCCCTTGCATTTGGCGGCGAACTCAGCCATATGCAGCCCATAGGCGCTTGGGCCGGGAACGAATCCGGCCTTCTCGGCAAATGAGACTGGTTGCGTCTGTTTTCCCTCTTTCCGGTATATCGGCCCTTTTTCCGGTAAATCACAAAGCGGCGAAAAAGCCCCGTGGCATGATGCCTGCGGGCACGACAGCGCAGCCGAGTGGACGAATACGTCCGCCCGCCTTGTCGTTCATCACAGATTTTTCGACGGCAGGTTGCGCCCTGCCGCCATCGATGTTTGCGGCCAGAAGCCGCGTGAAAGAAGATTATTTTGACCAACGAAAACACTTTGCCCGGTAGCACTGCGGAACTCACCGGTTTCGCGGCACTGGGTATTACGGGCGCGCTGCTCAAGGCCACCCACAACGCCGGCTTCGCCGAGCCGAAGCCGATCCAGGCACAGGCGATCCCGCCTCAGATGGAAGGCCGTGACATTTTCGGCATCGCCCAGACCGGCTCCGGCAAGACCGCGGCCTTCGCGCTGCCGATCTTGTCGAAGATCATTGCGCTTGGCACCAAGCGCCGGCCGAAGACGGCGCGTGCGCTTATCCTGGCGCCGACGCGCGAACTCGCCGTGCAGATCGAAGACACGATCAAGATCCTCGCCAAGGGCGCGCATGTCTCGACCGCGCTCGTGCTCGGCGGCGTGTCCCGCTTCAGCCAGGTGAAGAAGGTTGCTCCCGGCGTCGACATCCTGATCGCCACGCCCGGCCGGTTGACCGACCTTGTGCGTGAGGGCGACCTCGTGCTTGCCGACACCAAATGGCTGGTGCTGGACGAAGGCGACCGCATGCTCGACATGGGCTTCATCAACGACGTCAAGCGTATCGCCAAGGCGACGGCGCCCGACCGTCAGACGGTGCTGTTCTCGGCGACCATGCCCAATGAAATCGCCGAACTGGCCAAGGGCCTGCTGAAGAACCCGATCCGCGTTGAAGTCGCGCCGCAAAGCACGGCGGCGGCCGAGATCGTGCAGGGCGTGGTCTTTGCCCGCACCAAGCAGAAGCGCCAGGTTCTGTCGACGATGCTCGCCGACGAGGCGATGAAGTCCGTCATCATCTTCTCGCGCACCAAGCATGGTGCCGACAGGGTGACCAAGGACCTCGAGCGTGACGGCTTCAAGGCCGCCGTCATCCACGGCAACAAGTCGCAGAATGCCCGCCAGAAAGCGCTGAACGATTTCCGCGACGGCTCGGTGCGCATTCTGGTGGCGACCGACATTGCGGCGCGCGGCATCGACGTCCCCGGCATCAGCCATGTCGTGAATTTCGACCTGCCTGATGAAGCCGAGAGCTACGTCCACCGCATCGGACGTACCGGCCGCAACGGCATGGACGGCATCGCGATCACGCTTTGCGATCCTTCCGAGAACAGCAAGCTGCGCCAGGTCGAGCGCATCATCCGCACCAAGCTGCCGATCGTTGCCGACCATCTCGGCAGCCCGGATCCGGTGCGCAATCCGGCTGAAAAGAACGAGCGCTTCGAGCCGGCCAATGATCGCAACGACCGCAATGGCCGTCGCGACGGCAGGCGGCCCGGTGGCGAGAACAAGGGCAACGGCTTTGGCAAGAAGCGCTTCGGCGACAAGCCTGCCTTCGCAGGCGAGCGCAAGCCGGAAGGCGCCAAGCCGGCCTTCAAAGGCAACAACAAGCGCCGCTTCGGCGGCAAGCGTCCGGCAGCGCGGGCTGCGTAAGTAGCCAGCGTTGTAGTCAGTCAAGCTCAGGCTGGCTGATTGCCGGGACAGACAAGGAAAGGGCGGCTGAAGCGATGCTTCGGTCGCCCTTTCCGTTTGCCTACTTCACCACCGCTTCGATCCAGACGGCGATCCTTTGCGCCAGAAACGCCGTGGTCGACGGCGACAGCGCGTCGCCGGCAATGACGTGATTGTCCGGGTCGCCGGTGTCATCGACCGGAACCAGTTCATGCGGCGCGCCCCAGCGCCCGGCAATCTCGCGGGTGCGGTCGGCCCGCACCACTTTGTCCGAATCAGAAAAGATGAACAAAGCAGGGATGGTCGCCTTCTCCACCGGCGCGCCATAGGCAAGCTCGGTCAGCGCCTGCATCGGCAAGGTTGCTTCGATCGGATAGCGGGTGGTCCAGAATTCTTCATTCAGCGCGTTGCGCGGCACGAAGCTGTGTTCCTTGCCGGCGACCAGCCTGGCAATTTGTTTGCCCCACGGCATGGTCAGGATCTCGGCGCCCGAAGCCTTGACGCCGAAGTTCGGCGAGATGAACGCAATCGCCGCCACCTCGTCCGATACACCGGGCTGCGTTGCCGCCCAGACCGCCAGCGAGCCGCCGGTCGACGTCGAGATGACGATCACCTTGTCGCCGATCGCCCGGCCGATGGCGAGCGCTTCCTCATAGTCGTTGATCCAGGCGTTGATGCTGCCTTGCGTCATCGCCGCGCCATCCTGCCCGTGACCGGTGAGCCGGGTGTAGAAGAGATTGGCATCAAGCTGTTCCGCCACTTCGTCGGGCAGCGGGCGGACCTCGCCCTTCGATGCGGAAAAGCCGTGGATGTAGACGATCGACAGCGGCGTCCTAGCATGCACCAACGGATCGGCCCAGACGATCTCTTTTTCCAGCCCGTCACGGATTCCGGGGATGGCGGCTTCCGCCTTTGCCACATAGGCCTGCGGATCGTCAGCGATGAGCGAGGGATCGAAACGGATCGTGGTGTCGACGCGAACGCGCGGGCCGAGCACGAAGGCCAGTGCGAGAATGGCGATGAGGCCCAGCACAGCAAGCACGATCCGTCGCCCCATCGCAGACTCCACGCAGCACTTGTCTCAACCATGACCAAGGCGGCCCGAAACGGTGGGCCTGCTAATTTCGCCGGCGGCCTATTCGATCGGGGGCTTGCGGTCGTAATGCAGCGGCCGCGCCTTCCAACTGGTCATCAGGCTGATAAACCCTCTGCACAGCGGCCTCGGCAGCAGGCCGAGCAGTTTCAGGGGCCAGCTGGTCCGGCGCGGGAAATGGACTTCGAAGCCGCCGGACTTGATGCCCCGCGCCATGCGGCGCGATGCGCGGCTGACCGGCATCAGTCCCGGCATGGGCAGCATGTTCTTCTCGGTCAGCGGGGTGTCGATGAAGCCGGGATTGAACACCTGGATACGCACGTTCATCTTGTCGAAATCATACTTCAGCGACTCGGCCAGGATGTTGATCGCCGCCTTGGTGCCGCCATAGGCGGCCGTTGTCGGCCAGCCGAAATAGGATGTCACCGAGCCGACCAGCACGACATGGCCGCGCGCCCGCACACGCATGCGTTCGACCGCGGGCACGAGGCCGTTGATGATGCCGAAATAATTGACCTCGAAGGACCGGCGAAAGTCGTTGACGACAAGATTCTCCCCCGGCGTCGAAATGTAGTTCCCTGCATTGAAGATGGCGAGCACGATGGGACCGAGCTCCTTCTCGATCGCGGCGACGGTTCTTGCCATGCGCGGCTCGTCGGTGACATCGCAGGGAAAGGCCGTGACACTGCCCGGCATCTGCGCGGTCTCGACGACGAGCGTGTCGATCGGATCGTCGTCAAGCGCCGTCACCGCGACCGCATAGCCCTGGGAAGCAAGATCCCTGGCCAGCGCACGGCCGATGCCGCTTGAGCCGCCCGTGATCCAGGCGACGCCGTGCTTCGGGTTAGCCCGGTAGAGTGTCATGCTGCGCCCTGTCGACTTGTTGGTGCTTTGCTCTAGAGCGGTTCACCGTTTCACGGAAACGGCGAACTGCTCTATCTCCTTGTTTCTACGCAATTCCGGACGGAAAACCGTTTCACACTTTTCCTGGAATTGCTCTAGCGGTGAAGAAATCGAATGAAAAGCCGCTTTTCAACGTCAGCCGGAAATGAACAGTGGCGCAAGAGGCCAGCCTCGGGAAGCGCCGACGCAACAACAGCACTGCAAATGCGACTGGACCAGACAAATTCTTGCCTTGAAACCGCAGCTTCGGGTTTCTAGGGTTTCGGCGCACCTACACAAGGAATCCTGAATGCCCCGTTCTGTGATCGACGCGATCGGCAACACTCCTCTGATCCGCCTCAACAAAGCTTCGGAACAAACCGGTTGCGAGATCCTGGGCAAGGCCGAATTCATGAATCCGGGCCAGTCGGTCAAGGATCGCGCGGGCCTGTTCATCATCCGCGACGCCGAGAAGCGCGGGCTGCTGAAGCCCGGCGGCGTGATCGTCGAGGGAACGGCGGGCAATACCGGCATCGGGCTGACGCTGGTCGCCAAGGCGCTCGGCTACCGGACCGTCATCGTCATTCCCGAGACGCAGAGCCAGGAAAAGAAGGACACGATCAAGCTGCTCGGCGCTGAGCTGATCGAGGTGCCGGCCGTGCCCTACAGGAATCCCAACAACTACGTGAAACTGTCGGGGCGGCTGGCCGAGCAACTGGCAAAGACAGAACCGAACGGCGCCATCTGGGCCAACCAGTTCGACAATGTCGCCAACCGTGACGGCCATATCCGCACCACCGCGGAGGAGATCTGGAGCCAGACCGGCGGCAAGGTCGACGGTTTCGTGTCGGCGGTCGGTTCTGGCGGCACGCTGGCCGGCGTCGCCTCCGGACTGAAGGCCAAAAGCCGGGATGTGAAGATCGCGCTCGCCGATCCGCTGGGGGCCGCGCTCTATTCTTTCTACACCAGCGGCGAGCTGAAGTCCGAAGGCAGCTCGATCACCGAAGGCATCGGGCAGGGGCGCATCACCGCCAATCTCGAAGGGTTCACGCCGGATTTTTCATTCCAGATCCCCGATGAGGATGCGCTGCCGATCGTCTTCGACCTGATCCAGGAAGAGGGCCTTTGCGTCGGCGGCTCGACCGGCATCAACATAGCCGGCGCGATCCGTCTGGCCAGGGAACTAGGTCCCGGCCACACCATCGTGACCATTCTTTGTGATTATGGCACGCGCTATCAATCAAAACTGTTCAACCCGGAATTCCTGCGCGAAAAGCAGCTGCCGGTGCCAGGCTGGATGGAACTGAAGAGCACAATTCCGGTGCCGTTCGAAAAGGTCGCGTGATGGCAAACAGGACGGACGCCCTGTTTCGCGACGATGCCTATCTGCGGACGGCGGACGCAACGGTCGTTGCCGTCAACGATCGCGGCGGTATCATCCTCGACCGGACGATCTTCTACGCCACTTCGGGCGGCCAACCGGGCGATACCGGGTATCTCGAACGTGGCGACGGCAGCCGTATCATCATTGCCGCCACGCTCACCGGTGAGACCAAGGACGAGATCATACACGTGCCAGCGCCGGAGCAGGCGGTTCCGCAGCCCGGCGAGGCGCTGAGGCTGGCGATCGACTGGGAGCGGCGGCATCTCCTGATGCGCATGCACGCGGCTTGCCACCTGCTTACCGTCGTCTGCCCGTTCCCGATCACCGGTGCCTCGGTTTCCGAGGACGACAGCCGTGTCGACTTCGACGCTCCGGATGCCGGCTTCACCAAGGAGGACGTCACCGCCGGGCTGATGGACCTGGTGCGGGCCGATCATCCGATCTTTGTCAGGCTGATCAGTGACGAAGACCTGGCCGCCAATCCCGGCCTGGTGAAATCCAAGAACGTTCGGCCGCCGGTGGGCACAGGCAAGATCCGCCTGGTGTGTATCGGCGACAACGCATCGGTGGACAGCCAGCCCTGCGGCGGCACCCATGTGAAAAGCACCGCCGAAGTCGGCGAAATCCACATCGGCAAGATCGAGAAGAAGGGCCGCGAGAACCGGCGCTTCCGCATCCGCTTTGGGCCGATGCCGGCAAACTGAACAGGACAGTGATCGCCAAAAAGCGAGCAGGAGAACAAAATGGCCGAGGACAGCCCCTTCACCGTCGACGCAGACTGGCTGCAGCAACGTCTCGGCGAGCCGGGCCTGACGATCATCGACGCATCCTGGTATCTCCCGGCGCAGAGGCGCGATGCGCGCGGCGAGTATGAGTCGGGCCACATCCCGGGCGCACGTTTTCTCGATCAGGATGCCGTTTCGAATCCGGATTCGCCCCTGCCGCATACCTTGCCGTCGCCGCAGCATTTTGCCCAGTATGTCGGTGCCATGGGCGTTTCGGCCGATGACACCATCGTCGTCTACGACGGCCCGGGTTTCTTCTCCGCACCCCGGGCGTGGTGGATGTTCCGGGTGATGGGCGTCTTTCAGACCTATATTCTGGAGGGCGGCTTCGATGGCTGGAAAGCCGCCGGCAGGCCGGTGACGGCCGAACCGACCAAGATCGCGCCAAGCGTGTTTCATGCCGACTTCGACGCCGGGCGCGTCGCCAGCCTCGCCGACATGCGCGGGATCGTCGACACCAGGGCGAGCCAGATCGCCGACGCCCGTGGACCGGGCCGCTTCACCGGCACTGAACCTGAGCCGCGCGCGGGTATCCGCTCCGGCCATATGCCCGGCGCGCGCAATCTGCCCTATTCGGCGCTGTCGGAAAATGGCGAGCTGCTGTCGAAGGACCGTCTGCGCAAGGTGATCGAGGAGGCCGGCATCGATCTGTCGAAACCTGTCGTCACTTCATGCGGCTCCGGTATTACCGCGGCGGTGGTGACGCTGGCGCTGGAAACGCTTGGCCATACGAACAACAGGCTTTACGACGGCTCCTGGACGGAGTGGGGCGGGCTTTCCGACACGCCCGTGGCGACCGGCCCCGTTGTGACCGGCAAGGAATGAAGACGATGGAAAACGGCGCGCTGGAAGACATCGAAGTCACGGTGACGTTCCTCGAGATGCATGTGCCTCCGGCCTATTCGCCGCCTGTGCCGTATAACCGTCAGGTCGCGCTGCTGAAGACCAAGGACATTCCGCTGCATTTCTACCGCTATCTGATGGACCGGGTGGGGCGCAAATGGCACTGGGTCAATGTGCTGAGGCTGGATGACGACGAGCTTTCCGCCGGCATCCATCGTGAGGATCGCGACATCAGGGTCCTTTACCTCGACGGCGCGCCCGCCGGCTTCTTCGATCTCAAGCCGCATCTGCCGGAAGAAGTCGAACTCGCCTATTTCGGCATGATGGAACATGCCACCGGGCAAGGCATCGGCCGCTGGTTCCTGGGCTCCGCGATCGCCGCCGCATGGTCGCATGGGCCGAAGCGGGTGACGGTGCAGACCTGCACGCTCGATCATCCGGCGGCTCTGCCGCTCTACCAGAAGCTCGGCTTTGCACCGGTGGCGCAAAAGAGGGAAATCGTCCATCCGCTGCCTTTCACCGAGCGTGCGGCCAGCGTCATGCGGCCCTAGCCGGAAGCTGACACCAGCTCTAATCTGAACCCGCCGTTCATCGGCCCTTCAGGCTGTTTTTGGCATGTTGCCGGCACCATCAATGCGGCCAAGGCCGAAGGAGACGAAGACATGCTGACCCGCCGTACACTTGCCGCCGCGCTGATCGCGGCAATTGCCATGCCAAGCCTGGCCGCAGCCCAGGCGACAACGCCTTCGGCCGCGACGATCGAGCGGAAGCTCGAGGCGGCGCCGCGGGTGAAATTGCGGCCGAACGAGCGCGTCACCATCCGCGAATTCAAGCGGCGCCCGGATTTGCGCCGCATGGCCCGCTCGATCGATATCCAGTCGATCAACTTCGCCTTCGGTTCGGCGGCTATTGCCAACTCGCAATACGACAAGATCGAGACCATTGCCGACGCGCTGCGGCGCATCCTGCGCCGCGATCGCGGCGCCCGGGTGCTGATCGAGGGCCACACCGACGCCGTCGGCTCCTTCCAGTCGAATCAGGCTCTGTCCGAACAGCGCGCCGCTTCGCTCAAGCGCACATTGGTGCGCGAATTCGGCGTGCCGGGTCATGCTCTCGAGACAGTCGGCTATGGCGAAGAGTTTTTGCTGGTGCAGACGCAGAACGAAAACTGGCAGAATCGCCGGGTGACACTGCGCCGCTTCGACGATTTCATCCGTTGAGCCGCAGCTCTGAATTTTAGTTAGCCGGCGCTTTCGACGGGACTTGATGAGAGCCGGATGAGAGCCGGTCGCCGACGGGCGACCGGCTCTTCGATATCTGGCAGGAATCGGGTGGGCGGCGAGAGTTCAAAGGGATAATTTCCGGTAGACCACACCGGAGATTTTCCATGACCATCCAGTTCAAAGCTTTGCCGACCGAAGGTGTCAGGACGCTGCAGCGCGGCGGGATCGATGCTTATGGCCAAATGCCCGAGCGAAAGATCTCCGACGGTGACGGCATGCCTTGCCGGCATTGCTTGAAGAACATCGCCGCCGGCGATGCCTATCTTGTTCTGGCGTACCGGCCATTCCCGCAGCTTCAGCCCTATGCTGAAACGGGGCCGATCTTCCTGCATGGCGAGGAATGCGACCGCGCTGCCGAGAGCGAGGCGCTGCCCGAGATTCTCGAAAGCCCCGACTACATCGTGCGCGGCTATGGCAGGGATGATCGCATCGTCTATGGCAGCGGCGGCGTCATCCCGACCCCGGCAATTGCTGCACGGGCCGAGACGCTGTTCGAACGCGACGAGATCGCCTACGTCCATGTCCGCTCGGCGCGCAACAATTGCTACCAGTGCCGCATCGAGCGCGCTTGAGGCTGAGACTAGCCGCTGGAAACAGTTGTCGTACTCCCGTTGCATAGTCGCGATAGAAAGCCATTGTCGATCGATTTGCCGACCGCGGATGAACCGGCGGTAAATCTCGACATCGAGGAAGCGGGGCTTTGGCTCCGCTTTTTTGTTGCCTGCGTTTGGAGCGGAAAGATTCGAGCAATAAAAAAAGCCCGCCGGCATGGCCGACGGGCTGCAACTGTTTGGCTGGAGGGCCTTTTAGTTGAACTTGTACTTTGCGCCGAGACGCACCGTATGGAAGGAAGACTTGGAGGTGATGGTGTCGTCAGGCAGCGCCAACTCCGAAGAGAAATCCTTCTCGGCGAACTGCGAATAGCGATATTCGAGACCGACGGTAACGTTGCTGGACAGAGCCGTTTCAAGGCCGCCACCGACCGAGAAACCGCTGGAACCCCAGTCGAGAATGTCGCCGATCGGGTCGGAAGCGTTCAGATCGAAATGCTGCCAGCTGTAGCCGGCAAGCGCATAGGCAAGGGTTGATTCGTTCATCTTCATGCCGACGCGGCCCAACACATCGAACCCATAGTCGGTATCGACGTTGATCGATCCGCCGCCGAGATCCAGCTTGGAAGTCATGCCGGAGTAGCGTGCATCGACCATGACGCCTGCGACCCAGCTGCCGAAGTCATGATCGTAGCCGACGTTCAGTTCACCAAAGGCACCTTCGCCACCGAGACCATTGAATTCCAGGCCGCCGAGCGGCGGAACGTTGATCTGATGCACGGACGCACCGGCACCACCAGCGCCGCCGATATAGAATCCGGTCCAGTTGTAGGCTGGCGTCTCGAATGCAGCGCCGCCGCCGTTCTGGGCACCGAACCGGTAATTGGCTGCGATCTGGAAAGTATGGCGCGAGGTGTCAAGATTCAGGAGACCGTCCGGAACCCCGACAATGCCAGCCTCGGAAAGAAGATCGTCCTTGGTCCCGAAGCCCGTATAGCGATACTCAGTCTTGATCGTCCAATTGCTGTTGATGGCCGTTTCGATGCCACCTCCGACAAAATACCCGCTCTGATCCCAATCAAAGTCGAAGCCGGCGTTCGTATCGAGCTTGTACTTCTGCCAGGAATAGCCACCCAGCACGTAGCCCAGAGTGTTCGGCGTCAAGAGGTAGCCGAGACGCAGGCCAGCGTCGAAACCGTAGGTTTCCTTGATCGAAGCGTCGAACCCCGTAATGTCCAGCGTGGTCTTGATGTTGCCCACGTGAGCGTCCAGCAGACCGCCGATGAGGAACCGGGGCGAGACCATATAGTCATAGCCAACCGTCAGCTCACCATAGACGCCTTCGCCACCAATGCCGTTCAGCGAGATTGGAATAAAATCGCCGCCGAGCTCGTGTACGTTGGCACCGGCACCGACGCCAAAACCAACGTAGAGGCCGCTCCAGTTAAAGCCGGCAGCTTCTTCTACCGGCTGCACGACGTCTGCTGCATGAGCAGCAGACATCAAAGCCACAGCAGAAACAGCACCAAGAAGAAAAGATTTCGCGGATGTGCGAATGAACATATGCCCGTACCCCAATGAGTAAACCCAGAATGTCTCTAGCAGGGAGTCGGCCGGTACGGGAATGACAAATATGCAACAATGATGAGCAAAGTGCCGTTGCGTCACATCTTTCGACGCCATGCTTTGCCTGAAAAACAGGCTCGCAAGAAAAAACCCGCCGGCATGGAACCGGCGGGCTGGATTGAAAGGGGCTGTTCTCGCGGAATCAGGCGGCGAGAACGGCTTTCGGCTCGACCAGTTCGTAGCCGAGCGCCTCGGCGACTGCCCGGTTGGTGATCTTGCCCTTGTGGACATTGAGGCCGTTGCGCAGGTGATGATCGTCGACCAGCGCCTTCAGGCCCTTGTCGGCGAGCTGCAGGCCGTAGTGAAGCGTCGCGTTGTTGAGCGCGTGGGCCGAAGTGACCGGCACGGCACCGGGCATGTTGGCGACGCAATAGTGGATGACGCCGTCGACCTCATAGGTCGGCTCGGCATGAGTGGTGGCGTGCGAGGTCTCGAAGCAGCCGCCCTGGTCGATGGCGACGTCGACCAGCACCGAGCCTTTCTTCATGCCCGACAGCATTTCGCGCGAAACCAGTTTTGG